>JAFGIT010000206.1 GCA_016929465.1 Candidatus Coatesiibacteriota bacterium
GGCTTTTTCGCGTGTAGCGAGAACTATATGAGGCAGATGCCCGGGAGATTAGCTGGTCGCACCGTCGATCACGATGGACGGGGCGGCTTTGTCATGACGCTAGCCACGCGCGAGCAGCACATCAGACGAGCAAGGGCCACTTCGAACATCTGCACGAACCACCAGCTCTGCGCACTCGCTGCAGCAGCCTACATGACAACCATGGGCAAGGCAGGAATGCGTGAAGTTGCTGAGCTGAACCTCCTGAAGACGAACTATGCAAGGGAGAAATTGGCTGCAGCAGGAGTCGAACTCCCGTTCTCTGGGCCGGTCTTCAACGAGTTCGTGCTGAAGACGAAGCGTCCAGTTGACGCCCTGAACGAAGCACTCCTTCATAGGAAGGTGGTGGGCGGCATCAAGCTCGCCAGGTTCGACTACGGCCTCGACGATAGGACGATGCTTGTCTGCTTCACGGAGAACGCCCCGAAAGAGGCGATTGACGTGTTCTGCGAGGAGGTGTGCCGTTGAAGGAAAAAAGAAAATACATGGAAGGCCTCGTCCAGGAGGAATGCCTGATATTCGAGCGCAGCAGGGATGGCAAGAGAGCCTTTTCACTGCCGAAGTCGGATGTGCCCAGGAAGGAGCCGTCGCAGATTCTACCTAACGAGATGCTGAGGGATGAGATTAAGGACTTCCCCGAGGTCTCCGAGGTGGATGTGGTCCGGCACTTCACGCGGCTCTCGACGTGGAACTATGGAGTTGACACTGGTTTCTATCCTCTCGGCTCGTGCACGATGAAGTACAATCCGAAGGTCAACGAGAACCTGTCGAGGCTCCCGGGCTTTGCTTTAGCGCACCCATATCAGGGCGACAAGCTGTCGCAGGGCGCCCTGCGGATGATGTACGAATTGGCCAAATTCCTCGCGGAGATAGGCGGCATGGCCGGTGTGACGCTCGCACCAGCTGCGGGCGCGCATGGCGAGCTGACCGGAACCGCTGTCATTCGGGCATATCACACGAAGAATGGCAACCCTCGCACCAAGATCATAGTGCCCGATTCGGCACATGGAACGAATCCCGCGACAACATCCACCTGCGGCTATACCCCAATCGAGGTGAAGTCGAACGAGCATGGCTGCACCGACGCATACGCTGTTGCGGAGGTCATGACGGATGATGTAGCCGGCATAATGATCACGAATCCCAACACACTCGGGATATTCGAGGAGAACATCGCCGAGATAGCGAAGATAGTTCACGCAAAGGGTGGCCTCGTCTATTGCGACGGTGCGAACTTGAACGCGGTCATGGGCGTCGCTCGCTTTGGAGACATGGGCGTTGACGTGATGCACTACAACCTGCATAAGACTTTCTCCACGCCACATGGCGGCGGAGGACCTGGCGCAGGACCTGTCGGCGTCGCCTCGAAGCTCACTCCTTTCCTGCCCATCCCGACAATCGAGAAGGGCCCTGACGGTTACTACCTGAATGAGGACAGGCCCGATTCGATAGGCCGAGTGATCAGCTTCTACGGCAACTTCGGCGTCATGCTGAAGGCCTACTGCTGGATTCGGTCGATGGGGCCCGAGGGCATAAGGGCTGCGAGTGAAAATGCGGTCTTGAGTGCGAACTACATCCGCGCGAGTTTGAGAAAGCACTTCGATGTCCCTTACGATCGCCTCTGCAAGCACGAATGTGTCTTCTCGGACGCGAAGCAGTCTGCCCACGGCGTGACCACGATGGATATCGCGAAGCGGCTCATGGACTACGGGATGCACCCGCCAACCAACTACTTCCCGCTGATAGTCCATCACGCGATCATGGTCGAGCCGACCGAATCTGAGGACAAGGCCGCGATCGACCGGTATATCGAAGCGATGATCGCTATCGCGGAGGAAGCGGCGTCTGATCCGGATCTGGTCAAGGGAGCGCCAACCAAGACGAAGCTCTCTCGACTCGACGAGGTCCAGGCAGCCCGCAATCCGATCCTGAACTGGAAAAAAGAAGAATAGCAATTGCCGGGGAGGCGCGGATGCGCCTCCCCGGAATTTTCGAAATCCATCCGGCAGATGGCAGCGACTATGACGCGGCGATGAGCCGAACACTGTGCACGCTCATGAGCCTGTACAGAGGGATTACCTTCGTCTCTCCGCCATACACATCACATTTGACAGTATTCGCATCCTCAAGTACTCTACTCCCCGAAAACCTAACAACACGATTTCAGTCCACAACCAGAGAGTTGATTACAGGATGTCGTTGAAACTCCTTCATTGCCTCAGAGAATTGGGGACAGATGATAGAATCTCTGAATATAACGAGGATCAGACAAAACAGGCAATTGTACTCAGAATCCTCAGCCTGCTTGGATGGAACTGCTATGATGTGAATGAGGTGTTTCCTGAATTCAATGTAGGCAAGGGTCGTGTGGACTACTCCCTCAGGATCAATGGACATGACAAGGTCTTTGTCGAGGTCAAGAAAAGCACATCTGACCTCGAGGATCACCAATCCCAAATTCTGGAATATTCATTTAGAATGGGAGTTGGTCTGGCAATCCTGACCAACGGAATCACATGGTGGTTCTATTTACCACTAAGCGAAGGCAGCTTCGAGGAGCGAAGAAAATTCTACGCGATAGATATAAGACAGCAGGATCCGGCCGATGTCGCCAGGAGATTCAAGGACTTCTTGAGCCGGGATAATGTGGAGAGCGGCGGCGCAATTGAGGAAGCTCGCGCGATCTATCGCAGTCAACAGCGAGAATACAAGGTCAAACAGACTATCCCCAAAGCCTGGCATGCGATTATATCGGAACCGGATGAGCTCCTCACGGATTTGCTCGTAGATCGCACGGAGGAGATGTGCGGATATAAGCCTGGAAGAGAGACTATTCGCAGGTTCTTGGTCAATCGAACGACCCAGGATTCAATCTCTCAGCTGCCGTGTTCATCCGAATTAGAGGGAGCAAGTCACCGCAGACAAGTCAAGCAGCAAAAGGACCGCACGCGGAGCGGATACACATTTAAGAAGCCTTCGTCTGTGCTGTTGGACGGGAGGAATTACCCCGTCAAACATTGGAGTGACATACTGGTAGAGGTGTGCAATTTCGCCCACTCAATAGATCCTGCTGGTTTTGAGGGTAAGGTTTTGGGCATCAAGGGCCTGAAGAGACCGCTATTCGGTCGCAATCCAGTTGAAATGAAAAGCCCGAAAACGATCAGAGGCACAGATCTATATGTTGAGTCAAATTGGAGTGCAGAAAATATGGTCTCGAAGTGCCGTCAGATAATGCGGCTTTTTGGATTTATGGACTCTCAATTCGAGGTCATCTCTTCAGACATCGATTAGGATAGGAATATGGTTTCAGACTCGGATTCTCAAGGCCAAGAAAGCAAAATTCGTAGCTGGATCGCCGGGGCCGAGGAGGCACTGGAGGTCGCACACTCCTTGCTCAGTTCGGGGAAATTCGTGTTCTCAGTCTTCTTCTGTCACTTGGCAATTGAGAAGACATTGAAGGCGGCAGTGATTGCCGAAACGGGAAATGTGGCACCAAAGACTCACAATCTCAGATACCTTTCTGGTCAAGCAGGACTCCCGGCAGGAGGGCGCGAATTCGAATTCATAAGCATCCTGAGCGACGTAAGCGTGCCAACAAGATATCCTGAGGATCTCGGGCATTCTCTGAGCGGTTATACAGAAGATGTTGTCCGTGACTATTTGGAAAGAACCAGGGAGGCAATTGATTGGATAAAGACCTTCATGTGATAATCTCCCGCTTTCACGATGCTCTGGAGGCTTTCGGCATCGAGGTGAGTACATTGATTATGTATGGCTCGAATGCCAATGGCAACGCACGCGAACACAGCGACATCGACATCGCCGTCATCTCTGACAGCTTCGAGGGAATGAATACTCTTCAGCGTCAGACAGCAATTGGCATGGCGGCTGCTCGCGCTGGCCTCATCGACCCCATAGAAGCACTGGGGTACACCGTCGAGGAATACGAGTCCTTTGGCCCCGGAACGTTCGTCGGCGAGGAGGTCAAGGCGAAGGGGATCGCTGTCGCTTAGCAATAGGCCTCTCCACGGGCAGGAATCCTGACATACTGAAACTCTGTATTTGATTTATTCCGAGTTTTCAGATATATTAGTTATTTGGGGGATTGCATGGGTTCTAAGAATCCATCAGCCTCGCCAATTCTCGTTGGGTTTAATGCTGGATGACGCCTGATTTCAGGAATTCATAAGCCCTCCGTCGGAGGGAAAAGTGAGGCAAGCCAAGTGACTGATGTCTTGGATACAGCCGGAAGAACTCGCACAAAAGAATATATTACGCCGGCACCCGTTGTGGAGTTCATGATTAGGAATAGCGAGGTGCGGAAGGACGCGAGGATCATCGATCCCGCGGCTGGCGATGGCGCTTTTGTCCACAAACTAATTGGGGAGGGATATCGCAAAGTTTGGGGCATCGAGGTCGAACAAGACCGCGCGGACCAGCTCCGCCAGCGGTTGATGGCCTACGATGGTTTCTGCCTGTTGGTAGGTGATGCTCTCAATCCTGTGACGCTGGGCAGTTGGGCGATGGGGTCCTTCGATGTGGCAATCGGCAATCCGCCATTCTCATACCAGAAGGCCAAAATTTCACAGGACGAAATCCTAGTGAATTACGAACTGGGAAGACCGAAGCAATCGATTGAGATTCTATTCCTGGAGAGATTCGTGCAGATGGTCCGCCCGTGTGGTCTCGTCAGAATAATACTTCCGATGAATATATTCGCCAATACGGCGCTCCAATACGTGAGAGATTTCATCCTGGAGAATCTCTGGGTGGAAGCCGTGATCGGATTGCCAAGGCATACTTTCGGTGGCACTGCAGCGAAAACCGCGATCCTCTTTGGGCAGAAGCGCGGCAGGGATTGGGATACAAGGAGCGACTTCCTGAACCAGAAGCGGGTAAAGTTAGCGAGCATACGGGACATCAAGACCCTATCCGAACTCAAGACGCTCTCAATTCAGTCCGCTGAAGGTGGAATGCTCGTCAGCATGGCGGACATCAAAAACAGGATGGACCCAGACTATCATTTCGCGGGCATCGAGTTGAAAGGTGCAGTCACCGAATCTGAGGTCGAATTCAAGCCGCTCGGGGAACTCGCCGAGATTCGGACCGGGTTCGTGAAGTATGGCGAGAAGAGGAAGCTGATACATGATACGCTCCCCAAGACGAAACGCCTTCAGAGCAAGTATATCCGCCTTATAAAGGCGAAAAACCTGTCTATCCACGGCTTTAGATTCGGCCAGGATGACTTCTTCATCCGCACCGACGAGGAGATATTCCGCTCCTGGGCGTGCCTGGAAGTTGGAGAGGTGCTCGTCGTCAGGGTCGGCGCTGGCTGCGTTGGACGAGCCGTCTGCGTGATCGATGAGAAATACCGGGGGCAGGCCGACGACTGGATGCTAATCGTGAGGGCCAAGGCGATAAATCCGTCATTCCTGGCATTCTATCTCAACAGCACGATCGGGAAGGCCTTCGTTCAAAAGGAAGCGCAGGGAACCGGAACGGTGAGTATCAGCAAGGGCAAGCTCCAGAAAGTGCTCGTCCCGGTGCTCGACGAGAGCGTGCAGAGAGAATTCGAGCTCGAAGTCAAGAGCATGTACGACAAGCAGTTTCAGGGCAAGACGGATAAGGCGAAAGCCATATTCAACTCACTCGATAAGAAGCTTCACGGGCTGATCTCTTAGCACACGGAGTCAGTGGGCTCCAGTTCACAATAATCAGCCGGAGACTAAACGCACTCCCAAGTGATCGGCTCATCCTGAGCGATTGCCTTCACCGCCCGACGGCCGATGACGATATCGAGGTGCACCGGAGCGATCCCCATCTGAGGTCGAACCAGTTTGATGTCATCGCGCTCGATGGCCTTCCCCGGCGGTATATCCCTCTTAGCGAATATGCCTCGCCTTGCATAATATTTAGTGCCGCTCTCTACGCTCGAGCAGACCTTCTCACCCGTGCCAATGGCCTTCTCCACCGTTCTGATCGCGGCCACCATCCCCTTTAGCTCGGAAGGCTCCATCGAATAGGAGTGGTCGAGCCCCTCCTGGTCGCGGGCGTCGGTGAAGTGCTTCTCGAGGATGTCGATGCCAAGCGCTGTCGCAGCGATCGGGATCTCCATCCCGATTGTATGATCGGAAAGGCCTACCGGCACCTTGAAGGCATCTCTGAGCGTTTCAATGGCCTTTAGATTCATGGCCTCAGGAGGGGATGGGTAGCTCGAGACGCAGTGCATCAGAACCACCTCTTCGCAGCCTTGCCTGACGATTGTCTCGAGAGCCCTGCCGACCTCGCCAACGCTCCCCATTCCGGTCGAGAGTATTATCGGCCTCTTCTTCGACGCGATGTGCGTGATCAAAGGGATGTTATCCAAATCGCCGGAAGCTATTTTGATGGCACACACATCGAGGCAATCGAGAAGATCGACGGCGTCGAAGTCAAAGGGGGATGAGATGAACTCGATATCGAGAGAGCGTGCAAAATCCATTAATTCCCCGTGCCACTCCCTCGGCAGTTCGTACTTGCCGAAGAGCTCGCAGAGATTCGTCCCGTCGGGAAGGGCCTCGCTCTTTGCCACCAGCCTCTCGGCCAGGAATGACTGGAATTTCACCGCATCGGCTCCGGCATCCGCTGCTATCTCGATAAGACCGTGGGCCTTTCCGAGGTCACGATTATGGTTCGAGCCTGCCTCCGCGATGATGAAAGTGGGATTGCCGGGCCCTATCGTGCGATCACCGATTTTGAATTGCGCCTTCATCATTCCTCCTGCAGTCTTCGAGTGCCAAATCCCCTTTATAAAGAGGCTGGCCAATAAATCGAATTCATGTCGTGTAGGGGCGGGGCTTGTCTCCGCCCGCCTATATATCAGGGCAGACACAAGGCCTGCCGCTACATACAGTATGTGTTGCGTCCGTTATGTCAATCGACCTCATCGCAGTATCGCTCATCAGATGGCCACTGGAATGAACGGGACAATCCAGAGTGATTCTAATCTGCTTTCTCCGCGTGGCGATTTCCGTACTTTCCTTCCTTGAAGGATATTCTGCCTATCGCAGTATATATAGCCGGAATTACAAAAAGAGTGAGTAGCGTCGCAAACGTCAGGCCGAAACCTATTGCGATGCCCATCGGCGCGCGCAGTTCGGCACCCTCGCTCGTCGAGAAAGAGAGCGGCAGAATGCCCAGGACGGTCGTCATAGTGGTAATCAGAATGGGCCTTAACCTGGCACCAGCGCCGTCGATGACCGCGTCTCTCGGGTCCTCTCCCCTTCTTCTGAGCTGGTTGATGTAATCGATCATCACGATCGCGTCGTTGACGACAATCCCTAGCAGGATTATCGTCCCCATTATCGTGGGCACCGAGAGCGTCGTATTCGTGACCAATAGGCCGACGACCACTCCGACTATTCCGAGCGGGATCGTGAACATAACGATAAAGGGCTGCACCAGAGATTCGAATTGCGCGGCCATCACCATGAAAATTAGCAGGACGGCGATGACGAGCGCTGCGAGAAGCACTTCGAATGCATCGACCATCTGCTGATACGAGCCACCGAATTCGATGTAATAGCCGCTGGGCAATCTAAGGCTAGCCAGGCGCGTCTTGATCTCGGAGACTATGCTGCCCACATCCCGTTCGAACGTGCTCGCCTGCAGAGTTATCTTGCGCTCCTTGTCCTCCCGCTCGATCTTGATTGGACCCGTCATCCTGCGGATTTTGGCGATTTGGCTCAATGGCACCGCGAAGCCGAGAGGTGAGGAGATGGGTATCTGGAGCATATCGTCCTCCGACACGCGATCGAGCTCCTTCAGCCTAAGGCGAATGTCGAACTCGTCTCCACCGACCCTGTAATTCGAGGCGATGACCCCAAGCATTGCATCTTTTACCGATTGGGCCACCTGATAGACGGTAAGCCCCAATTGGCTGGCCTTCCTTCTGTCGATCTCGAGCTGGATCTCCGGTTTGCCCTCCTGAAAAGTGCTCTTAAGGTCTCGCAGCCCCTGAACGTCCTCGCATTCGTCTCTGATGAACGCCACAATCTCCTTCAGTCGGTCGATGTCCTTGCCGAACACTTTTATTTCAATCGGCTTCTCGCCGCCCTGCGAACCAGTCATCAAGTCTCCCATGTCGAGGTGCTCGAACTCCGCGTCGGGGATCTTGGGCGCCTGGTCTCTGATCGCCTCCACGACCTCATCTGCGACCTTGGTCCGCTCAGCTTTGGGCAGCAGGGTGACCATTATCTCGGCCTCGTTCACATCGGCGGCTCCCCAGCCTGCGGCGACGTCGTACTTCGTCGATTCCGAAAGACCGATGAAGCTGCCAACTGTCTCGACTTCCGTCTGTTTGTGCATGACCTCTTCGATCTTCGATACCGCCGCACCCGTTCTATCGAGCGGCGTTCCCGGAGACATTCTGAGCATGAAAAGCGCCATCGGATTATCCATTTTGGGCATGAATTCAGCCCCAACGAGAGCGATCGCCGATAGCGAGAGCACGAAAGCAATCGCGGATGATACGAGCACGAGCACTCTGTGCCTAAGCGACCACGCTAACATGCCCTTGTATTTCTCTATGAAATCCCTGAATTTGAAGCGGCCCTTATCCCCCTTCTTGCCTTTGAAGTTCTCTCTCTTGAGGATCAAGGACGAGAGCATTGGGACAATCGTAATGGCCACGAATAGCGACGCGAATAGCGCAATACATACGGTGAATCCGAGTGGCTTCGCGAGCTGTCCGGCAACGCCCTTCGCGAGCGCTATCGGGACAAATACAGCCACCGTCGTCAATGTTGAAGCGGTGATCGCGCTGCTGACCTCCGATGCTCCGAACTTGGCCGCTTCCCTGGGGCTTTCCCCGCCCTCGAGACGCCTGAAGGTGTTCTCGATTACGACAATTGCGTTGTCAACGAGCATTCCGATACCAAGGCCGAGACCGCTCAAGGTCATTATGTTGAAAGTGTAGTTCGTCGCCTTCATGCCGATGAAAGTCGCGATGATCGAAAGGGGAATCGCGAGGCTGATGATAACCGTTGGCCGGACCGAGCGAAGGAAGACAAAAAGCATGAGGATCGCGAGAACACCACCCTCCAGCAGGTTCATCGCGGTCGCGACGATCGCTGACTTGATGAATTGAGCCTGGTCCATCATTGGCTCGAAGACGATGTCCTGGGGAATTCTCTTTTTTACCTCTTCCAGCTTCTCTTTCACCCTATCGACCACGGCGACGGTATTGGCTCCGGCCTCTCTCAGTATCCCGACCAACACGCAATCCTTCCCGTTGACTCGCGATATCGATCGGACCTCCTTGAAGGTGTCGCTGACTGTCGCGACATCCTTGAGATAGACCGGCTTGCCGTCAGGGGCCGCGATCGCTATCTCTCCGATCTCCTCCACGCGGTCGAATTCGCCGAGGGTTCTTACGAGGTATTCCACGCCGTGTTCGGTTATGTGCCCTCCCGACAGGTTCAGGTTCTCAAGTGCGATGACCTGCCTTATCTGCTCGAACGAGAGGCCAAAGCTGTGCAGCTTCGCGCGATCGATGAATACGTTGATCTCCCGCTCCAGTCCTCCCATTGGATAGACCGCAGCGACACCCTCGAGCCGGTTCAGCGAGGCCTCGACATTATCACGGATGTAATCCCTCAATGCCCTGGTGTTTTCGAGACCGGTGACGGCATAGAAGATGACCGGCATGTCCTCGGTGTTGTATTTGAGAACTTTCGGGTCGTCCGCCTCGCGGGGTAGAACATCCGAGAGGTAGGAGAGTTTGTCGCGTATATCCTGAACCGCCACCCCGAGATTCGTCCCCCAGTCGAACTTCACGATGAGTGTGGATGACCCCTCCTGGGAGATCGAATAGACGGTGCTAACATTCTTCACCATCGCAACCGCCTCTTCGATGGGTCTCGTGATGTGCAGTTCGATCTCGGATGTGCCGACGCCCTCGTATGTGGTGATGACCGATATGAATGGGTATTCGAGTTCGGGAAGAAGGTCTAGTCCGAGGTCAAAGAAAGATATCGTGCCGAATAGGATCATTATGCAGATCACCATTGAGACGGCGATCTTTCGGCTGACCGATATGGCTGGCAGATTCATGCTATGGATTCAGTTGGGCGGAATTTATGACTTCCACCGACATGCCATCTTCGAGGCTCTCCGTGCCCTCTACGACGACGACATCGCTGGGCTCCAGGCCCTCGGCTATCTCGACTTCATCTTCCCCTGCGAGGCCGAGATGCACCTTGCGGGCGCTCGCGGTGCCCGAATTCACAATGAAGACAATTGGGCTGCCGTTGCGCTTCACGACGCATCTGATGGGCGCCGTCACGACGTCCTCCTTTCTGTCCGAAAGTATCTTGAGCCTCGCGAGAGCGCCGCACTTCAGGACACCATCAGGATTGGCCACCTGCGCCCTGATCGTAAGCGTCCGACTGATCGGATCGATCGTCTCAGCGACGTAGGTTATATTGCCCGAGAAGGTTCGCCCCGGGATCCCGTCAACGGTCATCTTGACCTCCTGTGACTCCATGACCAGGGACTGAATCGTGTCAGGCAGGTTCGCCTCGACCTTGCAGATGGAGTCATCGACGATGTAGTAATATGGCAATGGTGATGCTGGATAGGCCAATTCGCCGACGTTTATGCTCCTCTTCGCCACCTGGCCTGCGATGAAAGTCTTCACGGTGCTCTGAGCCAGGTTGTAGTCCGCTACCTCGAGGGCATCGCGGGCGACGTTGACCGATGCCTCCGCGACGTGCACGGCGGCCC
>JAFGIT010000207.1 GCA_016929465.1 Candidatus Coatesiibacteriota bacterium
CGCTAGCGACTCAATCAAAAGCACGCCCGGCATCACCTTCTGCTCGGGGAAATGTCCCTGAAAGAACCACTCGTTCACCGAAACGTTCTTAAGGCCGACGATCGTGCCCTTTTCGGTGTCCATCTCGATGATCCTGTCAACCATCAAGAAGGGAAAACGGTGCGGCAGAAACCGCATAATACCCTCAACGTCAATAATAAAATCCACCGCTACACCTCAAAATCGATTTGGTTAGGATTCGCCTTGACCGATTCGTTCGCTGAGTATCTCAATTTGCTTCTTCATTTCCTTGAGGTCCTTCATCAGGTTAGGTAGCCGCAGCATTGCCGCAACCTGGCGCCGCCATTCGTCAATCGGGACAGCCGGTATCCCACCGATAATGGAACCAGCTTTGACGTCTCTGGGTATTCCCGCCTTGCTGGCCGCTATAACGTTGTCCCCGACCGATATGTGACCTGCCACACCAGCCTGCCCCGCCAGGGTACAGTGCTTGCCTATGCTGGAGCTCCCTGCTATCCCCACCTGGGCCACGATCAAAGTGTACTCCCCAACCGTGACGTTGTGAGCTATGTGGACCAAATTATCTATCTTGCAGCCTGTGCCTATCTTGGTGCTGCCAAAAGTCGCGCGGTCAATGGCGACGCACGCTCCAATCTCGACATCATCCCCTATTATTACGTTCCCTATCTGAGGTATCTTGACGTGCCGGCCAGAATCCATAACGAAGCCATAGCCATCGGAGCCGATTACGCTCCCCGAGTGGATTATGCATCCTTCCCCGATACAAGTCCCGTCTAGCACCGAAACGAGCGGCTTGATAACCGTATTGCATCCGATCTTAACGTCCCGACCGATATAGACTTGTGGGTGAATGATGCATCCAGCTCCGATCGAGGCGCCGGTCTCGATCACGCAGAATGCGCCGACGCTCGCGTCTCCTTCGACGCTCGCATTCGGACTTACCACGGCATTTTCAGCTATCCCTGGGGCAGGTCTCGGTTCCGGATTGAAGAGCCTCACAAGCTCTACGAATGACAAGTACGGATTCGGAGAGACTATGTGAGGTAGCGGGCAGTCGTCATATCCCTCAAATATGATCACGGCGCTTGCCCCGGTCTTTTCGAGGACCGGCAAGTGCTTACGGTCAACTATGAAGGAGATGTCTCCCTCCCCCGCAGCCTCAATCGCTGAAACACCGACTATGGGCAGATCAGGAGGGCCAGAGAACTCGAGCCCAAGCTTCTCTGCGATTTGAGATAACGTTATCTTCACTTTGAAATCTCCCGCCCGAAAAAGCCTTTTTCAATTAGCCCCACGATCAAGGACAACCGACCTGATGGATGACCGCCCGAGATATAAAAAGAGAAATCGATCTCGCTGACGGCCAATGCCAAACCTACTTGGTCGCGCCCCCAGACTCGCTCTCGCTGTCCGCGGGAACTTTCTTCAGCCACTCGCGCTCGAAGGCCTCGAGGACGTCCCCAGTCGCGTCTATTAGCCCACTCGTATAGACCATGCTCGGGGGCGTGTCGATCAAAACGAAATCATAGCCCTTACTCCGGGCGATACCCTCTATTATCCCCTTGATGTCCTGGGTCATCTTCTGCAGCATGGCATCCTGGCTAGCCTGCAGCCGCTTTTCAGTATCCTCCACCAGGAAGCTTAACTCCATCTTGCGCTTCTCGAAATCACGCTGCTGCTTGCGTTTATCCGCATCCGGTAGAGACGTGAACTCAGGAGACGACATCTCCCTCTCCATCCGCTGCAAAGCCGCGGTCTGCAGCTCGACAGCCGCCTTTGCCTCGGCGACACTATCTCTGAGCTTCAGCTGCGCTGCCTTTCCGGGGATGCTGTTGGTCAATATCGCCTTCAGATCAACTGTCGCTATCACTTGCTGGCGCTCTGCGTCGGCCGATTTGCCCTCATCAGAAGCGGCAAATGCGATCACGATTCCCAGAGCCAGCAGGGAAAATAGAAGAACGGAGATCGCACGTCGAAGGTGAATCATCATTCCGCCCCACTCGCGGCTGACTTCGCCGTCCTCTGGTCGATTCTCTTGATCATCTCATCCGTCAAATCGTAATCAGGATTGCCATACAGAACAACGCCCATGCGCTCGAGTATGACTGAATATCCCATCTCCTTGGCTATTTCAGCCGCGGTATCCGAAACCAGTTTCTGGATCGCCTTGGCGTTCTTGCGGCTTAATACTTCGGCCTCGTCATAGGCCTCTGAAATGAACATGTCGAGTTCGGCCTTTATCTTCCGCTGGTCACGCCTCAGCTTGTCTCTCGCTTCCGCCGTCAGGGGAAGCATCTCGTTCGAGATCTTCTCATCCAGCTCCTTGAGTTCCTTCTCGCGCCGGTCGATCTCCGCCTGCTTCTTCTCCTGCAGATTCTGTAGCTGCTGTTGAGCGTCCTTCCCAATCTGGCTCTCGGCAAGAACTCGTTGCTGCTCGACAAAACCGATCTTCATCCCTTTCGCCAATTGGGTTTCGCCAACCCCTACGGTCATAAGCAGTAACACGACAATGGCGGCAGTCAGTATCCCCAAATAAATCCTCTTCATAGCAAACGAACCTCCAAAATTACAATCTCAGTTTCCAATCCCGATCGCGAAGTCGAAATTCGACTTATCCTCGCCTTCGAAAGGCCTCCGCTTAATACCATATACCAGCCTGATCGGATAGACAAACATCGGAACGAATATCTTGAGCTCCAGTCCATAGCTGGTTCTGAGATTGTTCAGGTTGTAGTCTTCGCCCTCCGAATACACTTGGCCGGCATCGAAGAAAACACCCACATGTAGCGGATCTGCCAGGATGTAGAATAGCTCAGCAGTGAGAAGGAGCGACTTGTTGCCGCCGATCGAGTTGCCGTTGTAGTCCTTGGGCCCTATCTCATAGGTATCGAAACCGCGGCCACCGAGCATCGCGCCGCCCAGATAATATCTTTCGAACAGAGGTAATTCGTCCCCATTATAGCCATCGCCATATTCGATGCTCCCCTTACTTGTGAATATAAGCCTCTCCAATAAAGGATAGTGGTGGGCTGCTTCGAATTTGAGCTTATAGAAATCGTTGTCGCCTCCCAGGAAAGAACCTGCGAACTGGCCTGAAATCAGGGCGAAAAGCCCTCTGGTCGGCTTTATCCAATTGTCCCGGGAATCCCAACGCAGAGCGACTGTATCGCTACTGGTGAGAGTCGTCTCCGCCTCGTAGAAAACATCACTCCGCAACGGAGCGGTCCGGTCGTCCGCGTCTATATCCGGATCCCAGTGCATGTCACGCTCGTTCTTTCGATACCGATAGTCCCCGATGTCAGAGACACGCACATTCTCCAGACGATAGGTAGTTGAGATTCGTATGTTATCAGTCAGGCGCTTGCCGAACGTCAGTCGTCCTCCAGCGGCTTCGCGGGTGTACCACTGATATTCATTCTCATGATCGTATATCCCGGCCCCGAAGGAGTACTCCGTGTCCAGGAAGTACGGCTCGTCGAAATTGAGCTCATACGTCTTCGTCCTATCACTGAAATGAACTGTGATTCCGAAGGTCTGGCCGTAGCCGAGGAAATTGTGCTCGACGACACTGCCTCCAATCCCAAATCTCTGATACTTGCTATAGCTCGCTGTAAGGCGGAACTCATGCAGGCGCCCTTCCTCTATGTCTATGTTGACGTCTGCCGTCTTCTTCTCTGTATCGGGATTGAGCTCGGGATTGAGCTCGGGCTGGATATAGCCGAGATATCGGATTTTGTCGATGCCTGTACGCAGCTTGGTCATATTGAGAATGTCCCCCTCGGCGATCTTCACCTCTCGCCTCAAAACCTTATCACGCGTGCGTGTATTACCAGTAAATGAAAGGCGGCCCATGCGATATTGCTCACCTTCCTCGATCGAGATGAACACGTCCACGACTCCGATTTGCCTATGGAGGTCATGTGTCGCCTCGATATGGCAGTATATATAACCTCGACTCGCATAGATGTCTCGAATGGCGGCTATAGCAGCCTCTTCTACAGCGAGGCTGTAATCCTCCCCGGTCGCAAGTTTCCTCTCGTTCGCCCTGAATACTCCGAATCGCATGTGGCCCGGCAGCGCGACGTGCAGAAGGCCCTCCATCAAGTCATCGGTCGGGAAGATTGTCGCTCCCTCGATTGAGGTCTTCCCGATCTTGTAGGTCCTGCCCTCCGAGACCCTGAATGTGATAATCAGGCCCTCTCGCTCTTCGCTATATTCAACCTCGGGTTCCTCCACCTTCACTTCCAGATAGCCGTTGCTCTTATAGAAATGCTCGAGTCGCATTCGATCACGCTCGAGCTCATCCGCGTCGAATTTGCCAAGGCCAGTGAAGAAGAACCGACTGCCGCTGTAGGGGTGCTTCGTGAAGCGTTCCCGAGTCTTCAGTCTTCCCTTGAGTGCGAAGTCTGAGAACGAAATCGTACCGACAAATTTGATGTCCGACACCTTGACCTTGGCCCTCTCGCTAACGTTGAACAGAACGGTGACCGAACTCGAAGATGTTCGAAGCAACTCCGGCGTGACGGCAGCATGCGGAAATCCTCTTTCGAGGTATAGGGCTTTGATCGCGGCAGTGCTCTCCGCCAATTTGTGCTTGTCCAGGGGCTCCTTGAGCGTGACGGTTATCTTCTCTTTTATCTTCTCGGGCTTCACCTTGTCGCAACCCTCGACGCGGATGCGGTCCACGAGGGGACGTTCTTCGAAGACGAAAATCAGAACCACTTCGTCCTCCTCCGTCTCGGTATAGGCTTTTATGTCCTCAAAGAAACCGAGCGCATATAGGTCTCTGATCTGCTGGGTCAATACCGCTGTCGAGTATTCGTCACCGGGCTTGATCTTGACGTAGTATAATACCGTCTCTGGCGATAGCCTGCTCAGCCCCTCGACCCTGACTTCCTTGATGAATCCGGATGGGCTGGCGGAACTGGAAATAGCAGGCAACAGGCAAAAGGTCAGCGTAAGAGCCGCAGCCCAGAGTATGCCCCATCCCCATCCCGACGGTCTTTTAGCTGGCGCTGTCCACACCGACTTCAGTCTCAACTACTCTCCGGGAACTGCCTATCTCAAAGGCTATCTTGTCCTCTCTTGCTTTGACCAGGACAAGACTGCCGGATTTTATCCTACCAGAAATGAATTCATCCGCGAGCGGATCCTCTATATACTTCTGAACAAGCCGCCGAAGAGGCCTTGCGCCTCCCTTCTCGACGACCGCCCGAGACACGAGCCACTCCAGAGCGCTGTCATCAGCCTTAAGCCGCAGTCCCATGCGAGAGATATTCCTGTCAATCTCATCCAGGAAGAGCGAAGCAATATTTAAAAGCGCCGATTCATCCAATTCGCGAAAACATACGACTTCATCCAGGCGATTCATGAATTCGGGCGCGAATCTGTGTGAAGTCTCCTTGATAAGCATTGCCCTTATCTCGCTGACTCTCTTATCAGGGGAGTTGCCTCCAAATCCGACCGAGACGCCCTTGCTAATCATCTTGCTGCCGATGTTGGAGGTCATGATCAATATGCAATTCCTGAAGTCGACGAGCCTGCCCATTCCATCGGTAAGCCTGCCCTCCTCCAGCACCTGCAGGAGGATATTGAATACGTCCGGATGCGCCTTCTCGACCTCGTCGAGAAGCAGAACGCTATATGGTCGAAGCCTCACCCTCTCAGTCAACTGGCCGCCTTCTCCATACCCAACGTAGCCAGGCGGAGAACCTATGAGCCTCGATACGGTATGCTTCTCCATGAATTCGGACATATCGAATCTTATGAGCGCGTCAGGTGAGTTGAAGACCCTCTCCGCAAGCTCCGTAGCCAATTTCGTCTTGCCAACGCCCGAAGGGCCAAGGAATAAGAACGCACCGATCGTCCGGTCTGGGCCCTTGAAGCCTGCTCTGGAGCGCCTGATCGCTCGTGATATGGATGCAATTGCCTCATCCTGGCCGATAACCCGCTCGCGAAGATCCTGCTCCATCGAACCATACTTGGATGCCTCGAGCACACCGAGCTTCGACACAGGGATACCCGTCCAGCGCGAAACGACAAACTCCACATCGGGCCGATCAACCTTCATCCGCATGCTGCGCATGCTCAGGCGCCACCGAGCACGTTCGCGAGAGACACGCTCCTGGATTTCCGTTCCTTTGTCCCTGAGCTCAGCGGCGAGCTCGAAATCCTGGACGCTAACCAACTCGTTCTTCCGGCGCACGAGCTCACCGAGTTGACTCTCTAGCTCGCGTATTTCATCCGGAATCGAAGCGCCCATGAACCTCGTCCTCGCGCACGCCTCATCCATAACGTCGATCGCCTTGTCGGGGAGGAAACGGTCGC
>JAFGIT010000208.1 GCA_016929465.1 Candidatus Coatesiibacteriota bacterium
CGGGGTGGTCTGGCTCGTTCGGCGTCGTTCCGCCTCGGTTCTCGTCCCATGGCGATCGCTTGTGCTTATTCTCCTGATAGCCATCCTCGCAGCAGTCCTCGTTTGGCAGGTCGGCCCGTTGAAGGAGCGGGTCCTCACGAGTTTCGGGAGGGATGACACCGGCTTGAGCTTCCGCCGTCTCGCCTGGGGCAGCACGCTGAAGATGATCTCGCGCGAGTCGGTTCTCGGGATCGGTTGCGGGAACTTCGCGGCATTTTACCCCCGGTATCGGACCTCTGAGGAGAGGGCCTTGTTCCCGCAGAGACGGTTCGTCAGGAATCCCCACAATAGCTACCTTCTCGCTGCTGCAGAGGGGGGACCGCTTGGTCTTGCCGCAATCATCTTTTTCGTCCTCGCAGCACTCAGATTAGCTCTCGCAAGGGTCAGATCGGACCGCGGGGGTGGGGATATATTCGACGCGGCATTGGCAGTCGGCATCATCGCCACACTTCTGCATACAGCGGTTAGTTTCAATCTCGAGAAGCCGGTCTCCGCATTCTATTTCTGGGCCTTTGCCGGCCTGTTGTCAATTCAGCCCCGCCTGGGTGGTGGAATTGATCGTGGCAGCATCTCGGTCCTCGGAAGGTCTGTAATGATCGGATTGTCGGCGCTTATCGTGGCCCTAATGGCTGCTGTCCTTGTCGCCGACCTCCGGGAGATAAACGCCTCGATTCACGCCCCGAGGGGTGCACAACATAAACGCCAGGGTGATCTGCCCGGGGCAGAGCAGGAGCTGAAGACTGCGGTTGAGCTGTGGCCAGAGTCGCCAAATTACCACTATCTCCTGGCAAAGGTCCTCCTGCAAAATGGCGATCTGCAGGGAGCTGAAGCGGAGAATAGGCGAGCGCTCGTTTATTGGCCGCATTTCCGCGATACACTTCTCGACATCGGCATGATCAAATGGCAGCAAGGGAAGCTGGCCGAGGCGGAGAGATACGTGCTGATGTCGCTCGACGTCGATCCAGCCTTCGCCAGGGCTCGTATAGCGCTGGGCAATCTTTATACGCTCGAGGGCAACTACGCGGAGGCTATCCGGGAATACAAGCGGGCCCTTGAGCGACCATTCTCCCGGGAGAGAGCCTACTACCACATCGCGGTTGCCGAAGCCGCTCGCGGCAGGACCGATGTGGCAATGGAGTCCATCGAGAGCGCCCTTCTGATGAGGGATGGATTTCTCGGCAGGGACATGCAAATGACCGCGAGAGCAGACGACCTCTTGAGGAAATACCTCAGGCCCGGGGAGAAGACGTTCCGCGTTGTCGCCAGGGATGCTGATATGCAGGAGGTCTGGGAGGGACGGGAAAGGGGACTCGCTGTTCTCTCCGAGACGCGGCCGCGCATCCTTGTGTTGAAGGAGCCGGATGGTGTCGCGATTGAAGTATCGGAAGATGGAGAGCGGATCGCATTTCGTTTCCGTAGGGTCCTCGAGGCAAGTTTCTATTCAATCGTGATCGATGAAGACGATGGCAGGACGATGTCATTCGATGCGTCGGCTGATTCAGAACTCCACGCGCAGGTTTATGCCTTCTATGGCCAGCTTCTATCGTCCCTGGACAGGCCGATAGAGGCCGAGGCGATGTGCAGAGAGGCCCTCAGGCTCGATCCCGAAAACAACCTCGCCCGGAAGCTGCTAATTCGGTCCGATTGACGCGGCGATCCCAGAACTCGCCCTTCTCATCATCCCCTCCCTTTCATCCCCCATCCCCCGGCTGCCTACGGCAGCGGATAGTGATACCCCAAATCGACCGTGCCGGAATCAGGTGTGCCGTCGGTCTGCGTGGTCCTGTCCGAGAGGCCTGCATCAATTGCGGATCGGCTGCCGGCGTCTATGCATGGGCTGTCAGGATGGAGGTAATATTCGCCGAGGGGGCCAATGACGAACAAGGGATCGAATTGAATGTTGCCCTCGCCGGGGTAATCCTCTCCTATACAGCAGTAGGTCGCGGAGCAATAACCCGCGAGATCATCGCCATTGCCCCAGATTATGCAGTCGGTGATTTGTGATGAATTGTTGGAGTAAAATCTGATGCCGCCCGCACCGTTGGACTCGTTGTAAGAAATGGTGTTGTTCGCGATATTGGATGTGTCGTGTCTCACAAAGAGCCCGCCCCCCGAATTTTTAGCGTAGTTTCTTGTGATAAGGTTGTTGAATAAATTGGGCGCGCTTTCATCGAGATGTATCCCGCCTCCTTGATAGCCCACTTCGTTGCTATATATGATGTTATTGAGGATGTACGGTGAACAGCCAAAGCAAAATATGCCGCCTCCAACACCATATTGTGCTTCACCGTTGCCGGATATTAGGTTTCCGTCAATCAGCGGTGAGCTCTCGCCGCACCATATTCCGCCGCCGTAAATGGCGCAGTTGCCCGATATCTTGTTGTTCGAGATCAAAGGTGAGCTATCATTGAAGCAACATATCCCGCCGCCACGGCAGATTTCAACGGCTGCATTATTGGATATGGTGTTGTTGCTGATCGCACCTCCGCTCGAAAAGCAGTAGATCCCGGCGCCATCTTCTCCAGACAGATTCTCAGATATGTCGTTTGCCTCGATATGCGCATTGCTACCGTTCAGGCAGGCAATTCCACCACCCTCTTCGGCCTCGTTTTGCGTGATAGTGTTTCCGTAAATTGTGGGCGAGCTCCCGTCACACAATATCCCGCCACCACGGGCGTCGTTGCTCGTCCTCCCGCTTACATTGCCTCCGCGGATTTTGAGGCCAGCAATCCAGAGGTCATGCACATCACGACAGGTGATGACGCGGTCCATCTGATCGGCGCTAACGAGAGCTATGTCAGAGCCTTCACCGATGACAGAGACCCAGCTCTTCATGTTGAGGGGGAACACCTCGGCATTGGTTGAGGGGGAATAAAGGCCAGCAGCCACATGGATCACGACGGGCTTATCCTGCGTTCCATGGACGCAGCCCAGGGCATGCGATATCGTCCGGAATGGATCATCTTCAGAGCCCGAGCCAAGATCGTTTCCTGCCTCGGCGCTTACATGGGCTTCGCTCGTGGGATTCGGGAGGACGGCAAGAGCAGATGTTTCCATCGCCGACCAGCCCCTGAATTCATCTCGTACCAGAAAAGAGATCTTGTGGTCCCCGATAGCGAGATGAGCCGCATGGATGATCTCGAAATTCTGCTGATTGCTCAGAAATCCATTGATGTCAGATTCCCATCGATAGCCAATGAAATTCGTGCCATTCTCGCCGTGGCCCCGAAATTCGAGCGGCTCGTTTCCCTGGACAACTGGATTGGGGGAGATAGAGTCAATGTGTGCTTTTGGCGGATCTTCGCTCAGCATACTTGGGTGGTGATAGCCCATATCGACGGTGCCGACGTCAGGCATACAATCGACTTGCGTCACCCAACGAGATAGGCCAGCGTCTCTTGAGGTTCTACTTCCAGCATCTATGCAGGGGCTTTGTAGGTCGAGGTAATATTCATCGCTGTCTCCAGCAACGAACATGGGATTGATGTATATGTTACCTTCGCCTCCCTCCTCCTCCTCAATACAAGAATAAACCGCGGAGCAGCAATATAGGTCTGTGTAAAGCTCATCGGCATCATATCCGCGGTGATACCACGACCCGCCGTTATCCCAGAGAATGCAATCACAGATATTAATCGGATCATCTTCGACCGAATCAGGTCTGTACGAGCGCTCTAAGTAATAAGAGGAAGGATCGTCACAATATATCCCATCCCCATATTTCGCAGTGTTTCCGGCTATGGTGCAATACTCGATTATCGCTGGGCTTTGCTCGTAGTAATAAATTCCGCCCCCCAGTGTGGCCGAGTTATCGACTATCAAGTTATTTCTAATTTTCAATGAGGTCGTCTCATCACTATAGATTCCACCACCGCCGATGAACTCTCCATGAGTAGCGGAATTATCGGATATCACATTATTCTGAATAATCGCTGTGCTGCTCTCGGAGCAATATATGCCCGCGCCATCTCCATAGGCTATTTCGCCCCGCGATATGGTTACTTTCTCAATCAAGACTCCCTCGGCCCTCCGACAGGTGATCACCCGTGTATTTCGCTCCGCATCAAATATCGTCGTCTCTGCGTTCTCCCCGGATATCGTCACCCAGCTCTTCATGAGAAGGGGGAAGCTCTCCCCGTTGGCTGAATCCGAATATGTCCCCGCTGCGATGTGTATTGTGACTGGCCGGGCTTGGGAGGCGTCGACCACCGAGGCGAGGGCGTGGGTTACAGTCCTATAAGGCGACTTCAACGAGCCATCGTTCCAATCACTGCCTTCCTCTGCGCTCACATATATATGCTGAGTGTTGTCTTCAAAGGCAAACGTCGCAAAGCTGACATCTGAAATGAAGTCGAACGCATCGGGCTGTGTCAGGACCGCAGCGAACGAATACTCGCCCTCATCAGCTATCGGCGGCATCTCGCATGGGATATCGAACCACTGAAATGGGACCAGCCCCTGATAGAAGGGATTCGGCACATGAAGGCCCGCGAGCCAGGGCGAAAGCCCCTCACCCCAGCCACTCCCATCGAGCGTGTAGATGACGTCGTCAATAGATACCAGGCCAATATATACATCGACATCGACCGGAGCGTCATAATTTGCTCCCCCGAGCCTGATCTCGATCGTCTCGCCTGCTGAATACGCATCTTCGTCGGTTGTTATGCTTACCGAAGGTGCCGCCCAAAGCCCCGTCGAAATGCACAACATCGCGCAGATAGCGGCTATCCCAGAGCCCGTTCCTCTCATCATCACCATCCCTTTCATCATTCATCCCTCATCCTTCGTCCCCCGTCTGCGGTCGGCAGCGGATAATGATACCCCATATCGACGGTGCCGGTATCTGGTGTGCCGTTGCCATGTGTGGTCCTGTCCGCGAGGCCTGCATCCACCGCCAATTGGCTGCCGGCATTAATGCACGGGCTGTCTGGGTGGAGGTAGTATTCGCCTAGCGGCCCTTCGACGAACATGGGATCGGTGTGGATGTTGCCCTCGCCTTCATCCTGATCTTCAATGCAGCAGAACGTGGCGGAGCATTTATATAGGTCGTCGTCGTTGCCCCATATGATGCAGTCAACGACAGGAGGATGATCCCATCGATAGGAGAATATGCCATAACCATTGCCCACAATAGTGTTTGAGCGTATCTCAGGTTGGGGACCATCACCTATGCCGATCCCATCTTCTCCGTTGTACGCGGATATGTTGTTTTCTATTAGGGGATATCCACCATAACAGCACCCGATTCCATGGAGGGCGTTGCCGGCAACAGTGTTATGGGAGATAATTGGTGAGCTATCACTCGATTCTATCCCCTGTCTATTTTCGATTACAATATTATCAATTATATGTGCAGTGCTTTCGTATCGACATGTTATTGCGCTGCCGTATAAAGACCAATTGTTTTCAATAATATTGCCTTCTATCGTAGGTGAACCTGTGCAACATACAGCTGAGCCGGAATCCTCTGCATAGTTGTCTTGTATCAAGTTCGCTCGCACCATAGCACTGGAGCTGCAATAGACACCACCTCCATCCTGCCCGTTGTTCCCAACTATGGTGTTGGCTTCGACAGTCACAGAGCCCCAAATGAATATCCCCGCTCCGTCTGCGCTTAGCCCGTCCAATCTGTTGTTTGATATATAATTTTCTCTAATGATCGCTGAACTTCCAGAACAGCATATCCCTCCGCCGTAGGCAGCAAAGCAGCCAGATGTATTAGCTTGGCCCGAATTGTCTGAGATCACGTTGTCTTGGATCAGCGTCGGGTCTCCGGATGAGTATATGCCCCCACCATAGGCGTATCGAGAGTCATATGGATTACCGTCAAATATAGAATTGTCGGTTACAACATTGCCCCGGATTACGGCAGATCCCCGATAGCAGCATATTCCGCCGCCATAGACGCATTCTTCTCTCCAAATGGAATTGCGTGCGGAATTTCGAGTGATTATATTGTTTTCTATTCTTATTGAGCTATCTAAACAGCATATCCCGCCGCCATTGCAGTCCGGCCAGGGATCGTCGGCTGATCCACCGGTTATCGTGAGATTTCTAATAACCACGGAGTCAACTCCAGCGCAGAACACAACATGAGCCGCGTTTTCATTCGCATTAACTATCGTCATCTCTGCGCACTCTCCAGATAATGTCACCCACCTCTTCATGTTAAGGGGGAACGTCTCGCCATTATTCTCATTCGAGTATGTTCCCGCCGCGACATGTATCGTAACCGGCCGAGCCTTCGAGCCCTCAACTGAGGTGAGGGCATGGGTTATCGTCCTGTATGGAGACAACTGAGTGCCGTCGTTCCAGTCACTCCCTGTTTCTGCACTCACATAAACATGCCAGGTGTTGTCCCCAACGGCAAACGTCGCGAAGCTGACATCTGAGATGAAGTCGAACGTATCGGGGTGGGTCAGGACTGCCGCGAACGAGTATTTGCCCTCATCGGCGATCGGCGGCATGGTGCATGGAATGTCGAACCGGTGGAAGGGGGCCAGCCCCTGATAGAAGGGATTCGGCACATATAGCCCAACCAGCCACGGCGAAAGCCCCTCAGCCCAGCCGCTTTCTCCGAGAGTGTAGATGACGCCATCAATATCAATCAGGCCGACATACACATCGACATCGATCGGGTCGTCATAATTCTCGCCGCCGAGGCTGAGCTCGATTGTCTCACCCGAGCTATAGATATCCCTGTCATTATGGACCTTGACCGTCGGGGTTGAGAGAGCCGAAGCTGCTATCATCAGCAGCAGGTGGACAAAAAGAAGAGAGCGAAACGAGCAGACTTTCAGGACCGGTTTCACGGCTCAACCTCCCCATTCTTGATTATTTCCCGAGGCGTACAAGCATCATATCAATTGCATTGCGCCGATTCCAGCGAAATTCGATTCGTATTGATTTCAGGGCAATTTGAGGCAGCATGGCGCTATCATACAATTGAGAGTAGTGGCGAGATTCCTACATACAATATGTGGAAGATCTTCTGGAGATTGACCATTATTCGTCTAATTTGTTTATCTAGCTGAGTGCGCAATTCGCACTCAGTGGCGGATTTGATTAGGTGTGTCGAAAAATCTACAACACAAATTCGAATTTTTGCCACAATCGGGGCCATTCATCTCCGAAATGACACAAGCCGCGTCTTCACGAGATCCTCTGGAATCCGCGATATAGATGGGGATTGCGTAGGCCGATTTCGATGATCGTAAAATTTTCTGCGGTTTGGCACGTATCGTGCTTAAATAATTGCGGACGGAGGGATGGTCTCAAGGATGAACTATATGATTACTAAGAACGACTGTATGCAAAAGACGCTGGAGCGGTGCGTTTCATGCACGGGCATCGGCTTGCACCTTGGTGAGCGGGTCCGCATGAGGCTCTGCCCGGCGCCAGCTGATACGGGCATAGTCTTTCGGAGGCTCGATCTGGATGGCAGGACCGTTTCAGCTTGTTTGAGAAATGTTGCTGATGTCTTTTATGCGACATCGATTAAAGATGGCGATGTTGAGGTGCAGACTGTCGAGCATCTCTTGGCGGCTTTTTCCGCGATGGGTATCGACAACGCGATGGTCGAACTCGACGCGAAAGAGGTCCCAATACTCGATGGGAGCGCTGCGCCGCTCGTGTTCCTGATCAAGGAGGCGGGAGTTCGCACGCTCGATGTTCCGAGGCGCTGCATCGTAATCAAGGAGCCCATCAGGGTGGAAGCGGACGGCAAGTGGTTGGCAATACATCCGTCCGATCATCTGCGCATATCATACACGATAGATTTCCACCATCCGGCGATCCCGAAGCAATCGTGCTCATACGCGATAACGAAGGACGAGTTCATCAAGGAGCTCGCTCCTGCAAGGACTTTCGGCTTCCTGAGCGAGATTCGTCAGCTGATGAAGATGGGCCTCGCGCAGGGTGGATGTCTCGATAATGCAATCGTAGTGAACGACCATCGCATACTGAATCCCTACCTGAGATTCAGGGACGAATTTGTAAGACATAAAGCACTCGACCTTCTAGGCGATCTCGCGCTTCTGGGCGCACCAGTTCTCGGGCACGTTGTTGCTCATAGGGCAGGTCATTCTATGCACACCGCGCTTGTCGGGGCGATACTACAGGACCATGAGAATTGGTACGAGGCGGAGCTTTCTAGGGCAACACTGGAGATGGTTGCTGCCCAGAACGCGAGTCAACCTAATCGACGCTGGGAAGAAGCATATCTAACGGCTTAGATAAGGTAACCTAACAGACCAATGGGGGCGGCCCTCCTCCGCCCCCAGTCAACCCACCTATCGATCCACTGGCCTCTCAGAATGCGCTTATGAGGTCGATTCTTCATCTGTACTATAGATGGACAAATATGGACGCCATGGACTGAATGGACGCGATGCCCCTGCTATGTGTAGGGGCTGGCGCTGTGCCTGCCCAAGGCGAGATACACTCCTCGGGGAGCGCTTCTAGAAGACTCTGGTTGCCTTCAAGGAGAACATCAGCGGGAGCGTTTCGGGGGCCTCGGGATAGCGCCACAGACCATCATCGCCCTGCCGCAAGAAGCCGCAGGCCTTGTAAGTGCACCAGTCGAATTCGTGCAGAAATTCGATCCTGAGATCGGCCTCTATCAGAGCGTTTATGAATTCGCTGAAGCTGTGGAACCACTCGCAGCTCGCCTTGCCTACCTTGGCATCAGGATCGGCATAATCGCCGCTGTCCTCGGCAGGGAACTCCATCGGTTTCGGTGACGGGAAGTAGGCGTAGCGAAGTCTCGGGGGATCGTCTGGCCCGCCTTCATCATCCATCACGCACATGAACGGGTGGAACTCGTGAATGTATAATGTCCCCCCTGGTTTAAGAAAGTGGGCGATGACCTTTGCCCAGACCTTTAGGTCAGGCAACCACGCCTTCACACCCTCCGAGGTGAATACAATGTCGAATTGCTGCGACAAATTGGCCGGAAGCTCGGATATCTCGCTGCAGATGAACCTGGCAGGGATGTCGAGCTCCTCTGAGAGCAGCCTCGCCTTCTCTATCGCCTTCTCGGAAAAATCGACTCCGGTCACAAACGCGCCTCTTCTCGCCCAGGAGAGAGTATCCATCCCGAAATGGCATTGAAGGTGCAGGAGTGATTTGCCGGTGACGTCGCCCAACTCCTCGATGGTTGTCGGATTCAACGTGCATCTGCCACGCTTGAAGCCCTCGACGTCGTAGAATTTCGAACTAACGTGTATTTCGGTCAGTTTGTCCCAGAACTCGCGGTTCGTCTTCAGATGCTCATTCAATCAACTTGCTCCGGCAGAAATGTGAGGTTTTGCCAATCTCTATGTTTTGAGCGTTTTTGGCTCGTCGGGGAAGTCGACGCCTATCCCCCGGTCGCTGTGGTGGCCACCGCCGGAAGTGTCGCTGTGATGAAGAGCCGCGAGTCCCTGAATGTCTGACCAGTATTCTTTGAGGAAGGATGGAGATTTCGTCGCGAGTTCGACAAGCGCCTCCGCTGCGGCCCTGCGGTGCCTCAGAAAGGACCTTTCGTGGAAGCCGTGAATCTGCCTCATGGCAAAGATGAGAGCAAAGATTGCCCGTGGATCGCCACACGATGCCAGGCGGTCGATATCCTCCTTCTCGCCCTTTATGATCTGCTGCCAGGAGCGTTCGCCCAGACTCGCGAGCCCACTCGCAGCATATTGGCGGACGGAGCCCGATTCATCTCCGAGCAGCGCTATCAATGGATCGATCGCCTCACGGACCTTTAGCTGGCCGAGACCCTTGGCCGCTGCGCGACGGACCTCATAGGCCGGATCCCTGAGTGCATCGAGAAGCGCTTTCTTGGACTCAGGTTCGTCGATCTCTATAAGTGCCTTGACGGCCGCCTCGCGCTTCTTCCAGCTTTCGCTTTCGAGGTTTCGCAGATGCCAGTTCAACTTGGCTTTCTCAAACATGACCTAGCTAGACTCCCGAATTTATTGTAGTTTCTTTGCAGTAAGCAACTCCACACCCCATACTCAGATAATCTGCCATCAATTTCTCTGGCTTTCAATATCTACCGATTCGGTGAGAGGAAAGGTGAAGGATTTCGCTGATTGGCCCCCTTCTTAAGAGCGGGTGACTCCCCTTTTGGGGAGGCTCGGTTGCGATCGCGGCGAGATTCTCCTCCGATCTCATCTCGCTGACGAGGCGCTTTCTGATCTCGGAGAATATAGCTCTATAGGCGCTGCAATAGGGGTCCTTGGCCTTCGGGCCATCAGGCGAGGCCCAAGCCGAGTAGGCGCATCCGCCTCTGCAATGGCTTATATGAGGACAATCCCCGCATTCAACGTCAATTTGGGCTTCTCGCCTTGCCATCCATGTCGGCATTGGGCTGCTCAAGAGGTCTGAGAGAACTGGCCTATCACCAAGGCGCCCGAGGCTGCATTCTGGAAAGCCGCAGAATCTCTGACAGGGATATATCTCGCCGTACGGGTCGATGACGAGGAACATGCCGAGACAGTCGCGAAATGTGCACAATTCGCTTTCGGAGAAGGCAACACTTCGGCACAACTCGTCCAGCGAATGTATGACCATCTCACCTCGATGGTCCAGGTAGTAATCGAGCATATCGAGGACCAGGTTTGCATAATCATCGGGTGTAATGAGATTCGAGACCCCGCCTGCACTCGATACCGGCGCCAGGGGGCGGAACGAGACCGGGAGCCTCTGCTCTCGAAAGAAATCGAGAGTCTCCAGTAAATGCGATGCAGAATCCGGCAAGAGAGTGGCAACGCACCCCAACTTAAGTCCCTTTTTCCGAGCCAAATCGACCCCTTGCATAGTCTTCGCGAAGTGGCCAGCGCCCCTGTGGGCATCGGTTATTCCATGCGCACCATCGAGGCTGGTTCCGATCTCTACCTCATACTCGGAGAAAAGGGCGCAGAGTCGTTCGTCCAACAGCCAGAGGTTGCTCTGGAGGGCGAGAATACACCGCTCCCTGCCGAAGCGAGATGAGAGGCCTTCCAACGCATTACGAAGCAGGTCGTATCCGGCCATCAATGGCTCACCGCCGTGAAATGTCACGCTGACACTTCGTTGACCGGTCTCTGAAACCACTCTGTCGATGAAATCGATCGCTAGATCGAGCGATTCCGACGACATGTTGGGCCCAACGCGCGGCCCGAAGCAGTATTCGCATCGAGCCGGGCAGGACATCGACGTCATAAGCATGAACTGAACCGAAGCGAATCGTCCGCCTCTGTTGGATGCATCAATATCTGGTATTGCCTTTGATGTCATTGCTTAGAGAGCACCTTGATTAGAGCCTGAGCATCGGCTTTGAATTCAAGATATGGTATATGCAATCGTCCTTCGACGGTGTCGCGGCCCCCGACTTAGCAATTTGTTGTGGCCTATCTTCTATGCTAACCACCATAAGTTGTGGATTGGTGTGATGGCCTTGCCCAATACTATATACGGTGGCAGGCGACTTGCCATTCTCTACCTACCTCTATCAGCCGAGGCTCCTCGACCGTGCACTCTGCAACGGCCTCGCTGCACCGGTTTCGAAACCGACATCCCTGGCCATTCAGCTCATCGACCCTTCGCGCGGGGTATAAACTCGCAGTTGGTTTGCTACCGATCTTGGGGATGGATGCGAGAAGCAGTCTAGTGTAAGGGTGCATCGCTCCCGCGAACAGCGACCTAGCGGGGGCAACCTCCATCAGTTTGCCGAGATACATCACCGCGATTGTGTCGGCAATTTGGCCGACCATCTGAAGGTCATGCGCGATAATGAGGTAAGTGAGGTATCTCTTGGCCTTCAGTTCGAGCAGCAGGTTCAGGACTTTGGCCTGCACGGAAACGTCGAGCGCGGAGACCGGTTCATCGGCAAGGACCACTCGGGGCTCAACCGCCAGTGCCCGGGCGATCCCGATACGTTGCCGCTGCCCCCCCGAGAACTCGTGCGGGTATTTATCCATGGCAGCACCCGAAAGGCCGACCTCGCTTAGAAGCTCACTCACGCGCTGGGAACGCCATGAGCGATCACCGAGTCGATGTATCACCATGCCCTCCGCGACTATCGAGCCGACTTTCATTCGCGGATTTAGCGAAGCGAAGGGGTCCTGGAATACCATTTGGACGGCCCTTCTGAAGCTCTTAAGGCCTGCCCTGGGGAGAGAGAAAACGTCTTCACCCATGAACCGAACCGTGCCCCCATCCGGGTCGATGAGCCGGGCCATCAGCATCGCGAGCGTGGTCTTGC
>JAFGIT010000209.1 GCA_016929465.1 Candidatus Coatesiibacteriota bacterium
AGGAGCTCCATCCGTCAGGCCTCTTCACACAGGTCTCGTGCCTGGAGATACCCGACTATCACAAATTGCTTCTGATGTCTGACGCGGCGGTCGTGATCAAACCGACCATCGAGCAGAAGAAGATGATCATCGATAACGCTGTCTCGGTCGCGAACGTCCTCGGCATAAAACTGCCGAAAGTGGCATTGATGGCGGCGGTCGAAGTCGTGAATCCGTCAATGGAGGCAGCGCTCGAGAATGCGATACTGTCCAAGATGGGAGATAGGGGCCAGATAAGGGGCGCGCTAATAGACGGGCCGCTTTCGCTCGATGTCGCCACTTTCAAGTCTGCGGCCGAGCTCAAGGGCGTCAAGGGCGAGGTTGCTGGAGATGCGGATATCTTGATCATGAACAAGATCGAAGAGGGCAACATCCTCTATAAGTCGCTCATAAGGTTTGCCAAGGCAAAGACAGGGAGCGTGATCGTCGGCTCCTCGAAGCCGATGATTATCACTTCGCGGGTCGAGGTCCAGAACAACGAGCTTCATTCGATATCACTCGCCGTGCTGCTGAGTCTGTTCTATAGCTCAGGCGGGGAGCGGGACTCCTGAGGAGTTCCCCCTTGAGCTCAATCCCAGCGATTGGTCGAGGTCTCAAAAGCCTGCGTGCTGGGCGTATCAAGGCGCGAGACCTCCTCATTCGGGGGAGTTCCCACGCAATTGCCTCCGCAGAGCGTTGCGTCAGGCTGACCATTCAGCAGATGCCTCGAGATGTTTGAGAATCTGCTCGGGCGAATCGCAACTCTCTGCCGAAATCGCTCTCTGACGATCATCCTCGTCTCGTTCGTCCTCCTGGTCGTGGCCGTAGTCCTCGCTCTCAGATTGCAGTTCTCGACCGATGTCAGGCAGCTGCTCCCGAAATCGGACCCGAGGGTGGAGACCTTCTTCGACGCTATGTCCCGCTTTGCAGGGTCAGAGACCCTCATAGGCGTCGTCACCTGGCAAGGACAAAAGGACGACCGGCTGGTTCAGGAGTTCGTCAAGCACTTCGGCGAGTCCGTCGAGAAGAGCGATCTAATCGACGGCGTGGATTTCAATGCAAACCAGCTGGCCTTGCTCTTTTTCAGGGAGATTTTTCTAAAGCACATCTTCCTTTTTCTCGATGAAGCCGACTTCCAGGAGGTCCTTGGGCTGCTCTCCGAAGATGGAATGGAGAAGGCTCTCAGACAGGCGCGAGCGGTTCTCATCTCCCAAGCGGGGCTCGTCCAAAAGGAGTTCATCGCCCATGACCCATTGAATCTGAGGCGATTCATGTTCAAGTATAGCCCCAGGCTCAAGGAAGGCATAAAACTCGACCTTGTCGATGGGTACTACTTCTCCAAAGACCACAGTATATGCTTCATTCTGCTCAATCCAAAAGAAGACGCCCAGAATGTCGAATTCGATCGGGAACTCATCGCCTTCCTGAACAGAACCGCAGAAGAAACGCTCGTGTGGCTCGACGAGCTCCATGAGTGGGAGAAGGGCAGAGCCGCGAAGGCGCTTACCATCTCATTCACCGGCTCACATGCCATCCTACTCGAGGAGAGCAGCGCCATAAAAAAGGACCTGTTCATGACGATCATCGTGTCCTTCGCGCTTGTCATCATACTGTTCGCCGTCTCATTCGGGCGAGTTGGGATCGCCTTCTACGTCGGCATTCCCCTCATTTCAGCCCTGGCATTCACGCTGGCTCTCTGCTATCTCACGCTTGGTTACGTCAATATCCTGACCATAATCCTGGTGGTCTGCATCATGGGCCTGGGCATCGACTTCGCGCTGCACCTCTATAGCAGGTATGCGGATGAACGGGCATCCGGTCGGACCGGGGATGATGCTCTGCATCTCTCTTACGTGCGCACAGGGGTCGGGACTCTTGCGTGTGCCGCAACCACCTCAGTTGCCTTCCTAAGCTGTGCTCTCTCCAGGTTTCAAGGCATAAGGGAACTGGGCATCCTTGCGGCGGCAGGCATACTGATCTGCCTCTTCGTTACGCTTCTTTTCATGGGCGCGCTCTTGAAGCAGAAGGAGCGATTATCGCGACGCGCCTACAGGGCCCCGCGCATATCCCTGTTTGGCCTGACCAAGGTCGCGGACCTCGTCATGCGTCATCCGACGGCTGTCATCGTGGTCTGGTCGCTTCTGACGCTGCTCGCGGCGCTGAGGATGACCGAGGTGAAGTTTTCGGAGGACATAAGTTCGCTCAGGGCGAAGACCTCGAAGGCGGCCAGGTTGCAGAAGAGGATAGGCGAAGAGGTCGGAGGCGGTTTCAAGGACTGGATCGCATTCAGGACCCTGCCAAATGCTAGTTCCGCGCTCGAATTCTCGGAGCGAATGAGGGTGAAGTGTGATCAGATGCTCGGAGAGGGCGAATTGGGCTCCACGTCATCACTGCTCGATTTCCTGCCATCACTCTCACGGCAAAGGGAGAATCTAAAGCGTCTCGGCGGTCTCTCGGGCCGGATCTCGATGGATGAGGTCGTTTCCCGATTCGAGGCCGCTCTTGCAGATTCAGGAATGAGAATGACCGATGAGTATGTGCGATACATTCGTCAGCTCGCATCCTCTCTCCAAAATGAGAAGGTGATTGATTTCGGCTCTCTCTTCAAAGAGCCTGCTTTGAGGAGATTACTCGGGAAATATGTAGAGAGGGACAAAGACGGGACGGGATACAGCGCTGCGATCTACCTTTCCCCCAAGAGAATGCTCAGCGAGAAGCGCGACGTTCTCGAATTCAGCCAGCAGCTTCGGAAGCAGTTTGGGGATGAGGTCTCGATAACGAGCACGACCTATTTGACGGCATTCCTGAAGGACACTATCGTCGGCGATATTTGGATAATAGCCTGTGTTGCGGCTGTATCTGTCCTGATCATTCTGCTCATGCAGTTCAAGGGATCGCCGATTGCGTTGCTCGCGATGGTCCCCCTTTGCTCCGGGTCGGTCCTGATGCTGGCCACAGCCTCGATGCTCGAGATAGACCTGAATCCGGTCAACTTGTTCGTCGTGCCGATGATCCTCGGTATCGGTATCGACGATGGGATACACCTTGCCCACAGGTTCTTAGAGAGAAAATCCACGGCATGTGAGGCCATAGTCGGTACCGGCAAGGCATTGGTCCTGACCTCACTCACGACGATCCTCGCGTTCGGGACGCTCATCTTTGCGGGATTCGAGGGGCTCGTCCAGGTTGGCATTTTCACCATTCTCGGCGTCGGCTTCGCACTGCTCGCGTCTCTGACCTTTCTGCCAGCGCTCTTGATCAAGTATTCTGGGGGGAAGAATGGCTCTTGAGCTCAATCCGGAGATCGAATTCGTTGATTCTGGGAGCATCGTCCACTTCCGCTCCAGGAGACTTTATGCGCTCGGTGTCGGGCACCTCTTCACCTCGAGATTCAATCTCATCGTAGGCAGAAAGACCGATTGCGACATGGGATTCAAGGGCGGAAGAGACCGCGATGAAATAGTAGCCTGCAGGGCGGCGGCGTGCCAAGTAGCTGGCTCAGAGATATCGAATCTGACCGTGCTCCACCAGGTGCATTCCGGCCATGCCGTCGTCGTCGAGGCCGATGGAGTCGGTCGGGGCGGGATGTCGAAGGAGGACGTCCTTGCTGACGCAGACGGGATGGTTACGGAAGAGCCGGGAGCGGCCCTGATGATACTCACCGCCGATTGTGTTCCCGTTCTCATCTTTGATCCAGAAGGGAGAGTGGGCGCACTCCACGCCGGCTGGAGGGGAGCCGTCGCCGGCATCGCGCGCAACACGGTGGCTCTGATGATGGAGCGATTTGGTTCAGAGCCGGGACGGCTAATCGCTGTGTTAGGGCCTGCGATTCGGAGCTGTTGCTTCGAGGTCGGTGACGAAGTGGCCGACGAGTTCGCGAGGGCCGCCAATGAAATCGGTCGGACCGAGCAGGAATTCATTGCGGAGATCCGCGGCCGCGCCCACGTTGACCTGCCGGGATTCGTCGCGGCGGACCTCGCCGCCGGGCTCGACAGGAAGAACATAATCGACTCGGGCCTTTGTACGAGCTGCCTGAAGGACTACTTCTATTCCTACCGCAGAGATGGGCGTCTCGTCGGTTCCCACGGTGCAATGATCGCCATTGGCGGTTGAGTTCCCCCGCTCCCTGACTTCCGCGGGTGCGACTCGAAATTGTAGGTAGGCCATCTCAAGCTCGTTTGGGGACGATATCGGCTCGAATAAATATGCTTTCATGCCTTTGAATGCCCCGAC
>JAFGIT010000210.1 GCA_016929465.1 Candidatus Coatesiibacteriota bacterium
CGACGCTTATGGTGGCTCCGGAGGGGAGAGTATCGAAGGGGATGAAGCGGAGAAGCGGGACTTGTGTATTGAGACGAACTTGTCCGTCTATTGGGCCGGTGCCGGAGGCCTCAACCGTTATCATATCGTCGGCTATGGATTGTGGATCGATGTCCTCGGAAATCATGAAGAAGATGTGAGTGTTCCTCGGAACACGGCGCGAGCCGCTGGATGGTACCGTCTCCTCGATAGATGGAGGCTGGTGGTCCTCACCGAACTTGAGTGTCCATCTCAACGGTTCCATTTGGTTGGGCGGGTCCGCGTGATCGCTCGCCGAAAGCTCCACGACTACCTGCTGGTTATAGTCTGCTTCATCGACCCCGAGGAGATGCGTGACACAAAGCCCGTTCAAAATGGCGCGAGTCGAGAGAGACGTCGTTGCTCTTCCATTGATCTTCATTCGGACCGAGCTTCTATCCACATCCCCGTTGAAATCTCTCAGCCACGCCCTGATGCGGCCACTGTAGCTACCCTCGCGGAACTCGTCCAGGTCTAGGACCGCCCCGTCGGGTGGGGTCAGCTGAAGAATGTATGGCGGATACACATCGGCTCCGAGAGTGAACTGAAACCTGAGCGGCTCCATCTGGTTGGGCGGGAATGAGAGGTCCTGCCCTGTTACTACTACCTCATAGGTTTCGCCTAACGGCAGGTCTCTGGGGAAACCACAGGAGACGAGACACCCGTCGGTCAGCCTCTCGGTCTTGGGTGAGAGCTCTCTGTCATCGATGGTCATCCGAAGCGAGGCCCTGTCAATTCCGGTCCCATCGTCTGCGATTAGTGCATAGATATCGAATGGCTCGGCCCCGGTGGGGAAACAACCAACCGGCCCATAATCAAGAGAATAGGGAGGTTCTGTGTCCGATTCTTCATTCGGATCCACTGTGAATGAGCTGTTATACGGTCCCATCTTGTTAGGCGTCTTATACAGGTCTTGACATGATAGCTGCACCTGAACCTGTGAGCCGGGAGCAAACCCGTCAGGTGTGCCGTATAGCAGGCTGGTGAAATCTGGTGTCCTGCGGAGCTCAGGCTCGACGCTCTGTCCGTCCACGAGCAGTTCGATGCTTTCTGCGTCGATGCCTGCTCCCAGATCGGACAGCTCGACGCAGAGCGACCTGTTTCGATAGAATATAGTCTCCCCGGGGGCGGGCGCTATCCAGCCAACCTCGGGCGGCGATTCATCGAGAAGCCAGTTTATGGCTTTCGTCAGAAACTCCGTCCGAACGTCCGGCTCGTAGTCGAGACTCACCATCGACTCGATTGGGAAACACGTCAAAACGATTCTATATGGCAGAGACACTTCGTCGGAGGGAATACGCACCGCGACGATGTCAGGCCCCGACTCGAAGTCGGCTCTGAGAATAGGACTCACCGTCGCCCCGGTTATTGTAATGAAGCAAGCCTGTTCTGCGCCGCTTGCTGAAACCGAAGACTCAAGAGCGAGGTCCATCCCTGATGTTATCGGGTCATCCTGCTCTCCGAGCAGATGATAGGCCGTGCTGCGGTACTCATATTCTATATGGAAGTAATCCCTCATGAAACTAGTCCGATTGTACCAGGCGAAGTACTCCGATGAGAGCAGCATCGCGCCGCCGCCGTCGAGATACGCTGACAGCCGTCTGCGCGCCTCAGCGCCCAGGGTGCTGGAGTGATATCCAGTCGTCCAGATGACGACGTCGTGAGCTGAGAGGACTGATATGCTCGGGACCGTTGCCATCGAGTGAACGTCGAAGATATCGTAGTCGAAGCCACCGACGTCCAAGGCACTCGTGAAATAATCCAGTCCGTCCTCATGTGACCCTGGCGAGAAACTATCGTCCACCAGAAGGATCCTCGCTCCGGCATCGCTCTCATCGATCGCTACCGAATTAGCAAGAGCCACTAGAGGCAGAGTCAAAGTCGCTACGAGAATCCACCCTGTGACGAACGATGGATTCAAAGGGATTCCGCCAACGCTCTTGTAATGCCCGCTCTTGGCCGTCATACAGTTCACCAAGAGCTTCTTGGTGAATCTGATTCGGCTGCCTGAATCTCGAATGAGACCGATTGCGGCGCCGAATAGAGGTCCAGCGTGTCAGAGTATGTGACAGCTCCGAAGAGGGTGTATGTGCCCAGCGGGAAGCCGTCTGTCACGTGCAGTTCTGCCAACGAGAACTCGGAGTCGGTTCCGGTCATCACGAATAGCGGAAAACCGAATGGGTCCGCTTCGAAGCCCTCGCCGTTGAAGAAGTAGAAACCATCCGGCGCAGCCAATGCCAGATAGAGGTCTATACGGACCGAGGGGCCTTTATGCTCGAGATGTGCTCCTATGTTGAGAATATCTCCCGGCGAGAAGGACTCGGCATTAATGACTGGCGTCAGAGCAGGATACAGCCTCCTGCAGAGCGCGACCTCTATAACCTTTATCTCACCCCCAACAAGGAGCAGCTCATCGTCGTAATACTGCTTATAGGTCTGTGCTGTCACCTCCAACTCGTAAGTTCTCGCGGGGAGACCAGAAAGATTGAATTCGCCGTTCTCATTTGACCTGATGACTGCGGCTGTTGCATCGAGAGAAACCAGCGCCCCTGGGATCGGCTCTAGGGTCACTGCGTCGAACACCTGCCCTGCAAGCGTGCTGTTGGTAGCAACATCTCCGAGCCTGAATACCCCTCCCCCCTGCGTCGCGACGTAGAGAACAGAGCCATCCGCTGAAATGTCCAAAGCGGTTATCGCTCTATTGACCAGGCCGTCGTTTATATGACGCCACACCGCTCCGGCGTCCTCGGAAACATACGCGCCGGTGTGCCAGTCGCAGGCATACACCCGATCGCTCTCGAGCGGATCGACGGCAATGCCCCTAATCGTGGCCTCGGCATCAACTCCGACGTTGGCCTGCTGCCAGTTAAGACCACCATTGACACTCTTGAATATCCCGGCATTCTCAGCGCCGGCATAGACCACTGCCGAATTGTCGGGGTCGATGGCGAACGACCGGATATCGACCCGGGTTATCCCAGTGTTGATTGCTATCCAATGCAACCCGCCATCGATTGTCTTGAATATCCCGGAATTCAACGTCGTGGCATAGGCGATATCCGGATTGTGGGGATCGACGACGATTTCGTTTATGTTCTTCGTCGTCTCCTGTAGCCCATCGTTCCTCTGGACCCAATTCAGCCCACCATCGATAGATTTGTATATGCCCATACTCGGCCGGGTCGTATCGTACGGGGTGGTTCGATCGAACTCTATAGTCTTGTCCGGAATACGGGCTCCGATATAGATTATCGAGGTGTTGGACGGGGCGAAGGCGATCGTCTTTAGTCCATGTAAGGACATGGGGTATTGAACCTGATCGGGTGGGATGATCGTCAGAACGATCGACCAGCTCTCTCCGCGGTCTTCACTTCTGTATAGCTCTCCATAGAATTGATCGGCAGCGAGGATGATATTCGGCTCATCTGGCTTCACCGCAACGGCGGACCACTCCGGCCGCGGTTGAGAGCCGTACATGCCGCCCGTCCCGATCCAGGTCTGGCCCCCATCAACGCTCTTGAAGGGACCCGGCCGACCGACCGCAAATACGACCGATGGATTGTAAGGGTCCATCGCGATGTCGGTCATCTCGGCGCCTGTATATCCATTCATGGCGTTGATCCATGAGTCACCCGCATCGAGCGTCAGATAAAGCCCGCCCGTGTAAGAATTCAGGAATACTATGTCGGGATTCGTGGGATCGATCGTGATCGTGATCGGCACTCCAGAATAGACGTCAGGAAGGCCGAGCGACCGCAAGGTCCAGGTTTCGCCGCCGTCATAGCTTCTGGCAAAGATCCTCTCGCAAGAAGCATAGATGATGTCCGGATCCGTCCGATCAACCTCGACGGCATTCCAGCAGCGATACTCTGGCGCAATCTCCGTCCAGGTCTCTCCACCATCTGTTGTCTTGAGCACGCTCCCATGTCGGGGATTCTCCTCGGGGCCGAAGCCCTCGTGAC
>JAFGIT010000211.1 GCA_016929465.1 Candidatus Coatesiibacteriota bacterium
CATGGCATTCGCCATATTCCTTCCGCTGCGTGCGACCATCCTGAACGACATCGTCATGAATCGCGGCTCTACGCTAAAAGAGACGCAGGAGTGGTTTCTCAAGAATGGTGAAAAAGTCGCCCCTCACGACTACAGCGTTGCATCGATGCACTCGCTGTGGACGCCGAGGACGATTGGAGGCCATAACGTCTCTATCGGCGAGATTTTCATAGGCCATCTGAGTGACGGAGGAGAGCTCCCCGATGCGAGTTGGTTCATCGAGCAAGGCGTCGTATTCTTTACACTGGAGGATTGGGGAATCAGCCGCTATTCAGGATTTGATTGGCCGACCAGGATGCATCGTCTCATCAGGCGTCATTGTATTCTGCTCGATACTTTCAGGGGTTGGCCGCCCGATCCACGCTGGTTTCCGGACCACGGCTTTGCTGCTCCGACATCATCTCCAAGAGCCTTGTTTGGACCGACGATTCAGATCTACATGCTCCAGCCCCATCTGCTTCCGAGGAATTCAGACGGGTGATCAATTTCCCACTCCTGTGAGCGCGGTGGCATAAGAGGTGGGTCAAAAATTGACCCACCAACTGTAAATGCCCTTTATGGCTGGGTATAGCTTAAGTCACGGCTGAGATCGACCTCTCAGGTGGATCAAAATTGATCCACTTCGCGCAGTCCATAGCACGTCCTATCCTGAGCCTGCAGCATCCTGAATCGGCTAATGAAGAGGCCTTGAACGCCTCGCCTGAAATCAACCAGGGCTGTGGCACATTTCCTGCTTTAGATAGCTTCAGGAATTGTGCCCGAACTCGAGGCGCTAATCGGCAAGCGTCCATCCAGCGGATGACGCGATGAACCTTTGATATGAGAGGGCTAGTGCCATGGGTATGGAATATGTGCCGGACCACCCGAGAGATACTGCTCAATCACAATTGGAGCGAAGGGCCAAACGGCAGAAGATATTGGGTTTGATGGATGTCGGCAAATCGCCTGTTCTCCGTGCTTTCGCAGAATTCAGCGTGGCCCGCGATGCGCTTTCGAAGCTCCGCAGGAGAGACGGCAATGACGATTTGAGGGCCTTTATCTCCGATCGTCTCTTAGAGGCGGGGAAGCAGCCTGACGACTGGCTTCACTATGCCGAGCTTTTCGAGGCGGAGTATATACTCGCGACCCGCTGTGACAGCGAGAATCCCGAAAGACAATCGTGGCTTGATGCGGCCTGGGAAGCAGCACAGCGGTGCATGGAGATGAATCCGTCCTCAGCCTGTGTGGCTGAATTCATACGCAACTGCAGACCCATTGAGAAGGGTTTTGCTCGACGCGTGTTAAGAAAACTGGAATTGGAGAGTCCATTGGATGAATATCCTGCCGTTCGTCAATACAGCCTGGCATGCCTCTATCGGGCGATTAACGACCTTCACAACGCGAGCAAAGCGATAGAGGATGCGTATCGTCTCTGCCCAGAGGACCTCCTAATCGCTTCATTCGCGAAACGCGTAAGAACCGCGATCGGTGATTATGACGGCGCGCTCGAGATCCTGCGAGCACAGGAGAGAGAAATCTCCGAGAATGCCTATTCTGAAGGCGATCCGTTCTTGGCTGCGAGCCAGTCACTGCATATAGTGGAGCTCTGCATCAAAGCCGGGCAGAGGGACGAGGCGCTCGACAGGCTCAAGAGGGTCTGGTCCTCATTGAGTGCAGTTGATTGCGTCGAGCATTCGCCGCAGAATCATCTGGTAAACTCCTGTGCTACTCTCCTGGGCCTGCTCTCGTTCTCCGAGGGGGATCTATCGGCCGCCCTGCACTGGTTTCGAGCTTCCCTGTTGCCGACGTCGAGAGGCCTGAGGCATAAGGGCTACGACCTCAGACTGGTAGGCAGACTCATCTGTATCCATTCGGCGAAAGAAGCTTGCCTCGAGTATCTCAGACTGGCAACGAAAGTAGGACCGGCCAAGACAAGACGGGAGGCCGAGCTATTCCGCAGGATCCTATCCGATGTTGGAGATGGTCCTGCCCACTAGACTTTTTTGACATCCCGGGGCCTTTTTCCTCAAGCGAGTTCTACACCGCCGTATGGCCTCGATCTCGTCCCATTCATCGTATATGATTCCCTGAATTCTTAGATGTTCCTTGACTACTCGGGCTGATCTGTTTCAATATGTCGGGTTTTTCCTGCTGAGTTTGGACAGAACCGGAGATATTTGAATTCGCCGCGAAGCTGGTCCACAAGAGAGTGAGTTGGTTATTCGTTGGCTCAATTGGTTGAGAGGTGTTTATTTTGGGTACGAGACATAGTTCTGGCGACGCGAGTTCGGTTGGTTTTTCCGGCGCTTCGCGGAGTTATTCTCTCGGTGATTATTTTGTCGTCAATCTAATTGTCTGGGGTCTTCTTTTGGTGGTTGGCCTTATAGCCTATTTTGGGATCGATCGGGCGCCTGTCATCCCCTTTCTGCTCCTGGTAGTTGGCTGTGGCTTCACATTGATCTCGGTCTATGACTTTGCATTCGATAGACTGGGAGGAAGCCTGGACCTGCGAGATGGGGAAGATTCATGAGTGCCTTAGTTCTGGTCGGCCTACAATGGGGAGACGAGGGAAAAGCAACCGTGGTCGATGTTTTCGCCGCACCGGCGGACGTAGTGGTTCGCTACTCGGGAGGTGCTAATGCGGGACACACTGTGGTGGTCGGGGACGAGAAATACGTATTCCACCTTCTTCCGGTCGGTGTTCTTCACCCTGGGAAGATGAGCGTCATAGCGAGCGGAGTGGTGCTCGATGTCGGGCAGCTCTTCACCGAGATCGACACGCTCAAGTCGCGCGGCATCGAGGTTCGAGATAATCTGATCATCGGTCTCCGCTGCCACGTGACAATGCCATATCATAAAGCGCTCGAGCGAATGGCCGAGACACAGCGCGGCAAGAATGCGATCGAGACGACTCTGCGAGGCATCGGTCCAACTGTCGTCGATAAGTTTTCCAGAGATGGCATCATGGTGTGCGACTTGTTCAGAGATGAGCTTCTGCTGCAGAAGCTTCGGAGGAATGTCGAGATCAAGAACCGCATACTCGAGGCCTTCGGGTCAAAGGAGCATTTTTGCGCAGATGAGATCTATGGCAGCCTGAAGGTAGATCGCGAGCGACTGAAGCCATTTGTCGGTAACACGTCATCCCTTCTCTCCAGTTGCATTGATTCCGGCAAAAAAGTCCTGTTCGAGGGGGCACAAGGAACGCTATTGGACGTCGAGAGCGGAACATATCCATTTGTGACGAGTTCTCATCCGATCAGCGGCGGTGTGTGCGTTGGCTCTGGCTTGCCTCCCACAAGGATTAGCAAGGTGATCGGTGTCGTCAAGGCTTATTGCACCAGGGTGGGCGCAGGCCCATTCCCCACGGAGGATATTGGCGAAAAAGGCAGAATGCTCGGAGATATCGGGAATGAATTCGGTGCGACAACCGGACGACAGCGACGTTGCGGTTGGATCGATTTTGTCGCTCTCAAATACGCTATTCGCATCAATGGCGCCAGCTCAATAGTCGTGACGAAGCTCGACGTTCTCGATGAACTGGGTGAAATACCAGTCTGCGTGGGCTATGACTATCAAGGAGAGAGGCTTTCGGAACTGCCTCCCGAAATCGACATTCTGGCGGAATGCCGACCTGTCTATGAGATGATGCCAGGTTGGAAGAAGAAGACGTACGGAATAACCGAATACTCGGAGCTCCCCGAGGAAGCGGTGAATTATGTGCGCCGGATCGAAGACGAAACGGGCGTGAGGGTAGGCATGGTTTCCACGGGTCCTCGGCGGAAATCCACAGTCATCCTGGACAAGGATCTGTTGAACTTCTAGAGCGTCCCGGATGCGTTAGCCTTCAGGTGTGAAGGCAAGGTGCGTGCCGCCCCTTACATGCTTTCTGCAAGGATTGCCTGTTGCTGCTCTCCGTCCATCGAGAATTCTCCTCAATAGAGAAAGCAGCTGCTCGATCTTGTATGGCTTCTTTATGAAGCCGGCTACGCCTTGGCTTGAGGCTTTCTGCTCGAGCTGCTCTAAACCGTAGCCGGATGTCAACACGACCACCACCGAATCATCGATCTCCTTCAGGCGCCGATGGGTCTCGATACCATCGATGCCTGGCATGCGGAGGTCCATGAGCAGGGCATCAACCTCGCTTCGGAGGTCCTTATACATCTCTATTGCTGCGATGCCGTCCGCGGCGCTGGAAACCCGGTAACCCCACAGCTCCAGCATCTGCGAAGCTGAACTTCTAACCTCATCTCGGTCGTCAACAACCAGAATGTGCTCCGACCCGCAGAGCGCTTCCATATCGTCGTTGTCAACTCTCGCGAGCTCGGGCTTGGTCGATGACGGGATATACAGGGCAAATGTCGTCCCCTCGTTCAATTTCGACTTGACGTCGATGCCGCCACCGTATTTCCTGATGATGCCAAGTGCTACGGAGAGCCCGAGACCAGTGCCTTGTTTGGAGTCTTTCGTGGTGAAGAAAGGCTCGAATATACTGGTGATGTTCTCCTCATCGATGCCCTCGCCAGTATCACTGACAGATATGCGAACATAGTCGCCCTGGACTATATCCAATGACCTGGAGAGAATCCCCTCGGCAACCTGGACGTCCTCTGTTGTGAAGGTGAGTGTGCCACCGCTCTTCATGGCATCCTTCGCATTCAGTGCTAGATTGAGTACGACCTGTGCTATCTGGTTGCGATCCGCAACGATGTTGCGTACGTTGGGATCGAGGTGGAACTCGATTGAGATCGAATTATCAAGACAGGGCTTGGAGAGATTCGCAATATCATTCACCAAATCATTCGGGGAGACTATCCTGGGTCCAGATGTGGAGGACCCGGCAAAGGAAAGCAGCTGACTCGCAAGCTCCGCTCCACTCTCAGCGCTGCTCTGAATGCTCTTCGCCTGCCTCTTCAGCACGCTATCTTCTTGGACTTCCATGTTTATCATCTGAGAGGCAAGGAGGATTGTGGCAAGTATATTGTTGAAGTCATGGGCAACACCGGCTGTAAGCAAGCCCACGCTGCTCATCTTCTGGGCCTGCAGCAGCTGCTCTTCGAGGAGTCTCTTCTGCGTTATGTCGGTCAAAAAGGCCGTGATTTCCGCTATGCCGCCGTCTGGCCCTCGAACTGCAAGCATATCCGCTCGAACGTGGAGGGAGCGACCGGCCTTGGTTTGCAATATCAGCTCGGCGTTCGCGGTTCCTTCGGATACGGCTCTTGCGATACTCTCCAGCAAGCGATCCGATTGTGACTCAGGGACGAGGTCCGCAATATTCAGCGACACGAGTTCGTCCCGAGAATAACCGAAGCTACGACTCAGCGCTTCATTTGTATTGACGACTCGTCCGTCTGGCGCCATTTCCAACACCATCACAGGCAAGTCTTCAATGAAGATGTAGTCCTTCAAAGCGCTCTCCTGCCTGGCCGGACCTTCATGACAATTATGATCATATCCCCTTCTAACCTTGTCGAAGGCCAATAATAAAAACACTGAAGGTCAGCATGTCATCCGCTCACAACAACCTCGCTTAGTGATTATCGGATTGGCGAAGCCATATCATTAGCGGATCTCGCATTTAGAACTCGCCTGCGCGTGAACGTTCTTGTTGAGCCTCCCTATTTGGTGTATAAACCGACTCCATGGATTTTCGCCAGTTGTTGCATCATCCGCTACTCAGGAGCGTGTGGCGGCTCAAATTCGAGCACAGGATAATCCTGCTCTCTGTCGCCATAGGCTTCGCATTCTGGTCGGTCTATTCGATCGCGGACGCCTGGACAGCATCCGAAGGCTCCTTTTGGGACCATCTAGTGAATCCAATATCAATCAAGGACTTCCACAAGAGGCTCTTCCCTGCCGCAAGCATGATTGCCTTCGGCATCCTCCTCTCGCGATTATGGAGGATGCGCAGAAAGGCGCTCGAAGAGACCGTTCACGCCACAGAGGCTCTGAAAAAGAGCGAAAGAAGATATCGACTGCTGGCGGAGAACATATCGGACGTGATCTGGGTCAGCGACCTTAATATGGAGAGAATCACCTTCGTCAGCCCTTCGATCAAGGATCTCCTGGGATTCACCGTCGAGGAGGCCAAGGCATTCACGATGGAGGAGATTCTGACAAAGACGGCCGGAGCACGGGCGGAGATTGCGCAAGTCAAAGAGCTTCTGAACCAGGAGATGTATATCTCACCTGCAATTGAGCTCGAGCTACTGAAGAAGGATGGTTCAGCAGTCTGGACGGAGACCCGGCTGACCGTCCTCTATAGTGAATCAGCCGAGCCGTTGGAGCTTATCTTCGTTACACGAGACATCACAGAGCGCAAGGAGACGGAGCAGCGCCTCGCCCAGTCGGAAAGAATGGAAGCTATCGGTCGATTGGCCGGCGGTGTTGCACACGACTTCAACAACATCCTGACCACAATCATAGGAAATCTTGACCTGCTGCATTCAGAGGGATCGCTCAGCGACAGGTCGATGAAGTTTGCAGACGACGCCATCGGAGCCGCTAATCGTGCAACGGCTTTGACAAAACAACTGCTATCCTTCGGAAGGCAGACGGAAGCTGCGCCCGTGGCAATTGACCTGAACAACGTGTTGACAGACTTGAGGAGCATGTTGAGGCGCCTGATCCGCGAGGACATCGCCATCGAAATTAACCTGGAAGAGCCAATCCCGGCAATCAAAGCCGACATTGCCAAAGTTGAGCAGGTTATAGTGAATCTTGCCGTCAACTCACGTGACGCTATGCCCGAGGGCGGAGAATTGATAATCGAGACATCATCTCTACGTATGAAGAGAAGACTCCGCACCTCACATGGCTACTTGGCTCCTGGTTCTTACGTCGTTCTGACGGTGCGAGACAACGGAAGTGGGATTCCGGATGATTCGATCGTGCACATCTTCGAGCCGTTCTTCACGACGAAGCAAATGGGCATGGGCACCGGATTGGGACTTTCAACGGTATATCGCATCGTTCAGCAAGCAGGGGGAAGTCTGGATGTCGAGAGCGAAATCGGCAATGGTTCATCTTTCAAGATATATCTCCCCGCCATCGAAGAGGAGGCTGTTGAGCTCAAGCGCGAGGAACTGGTTGCTGAGGAGCCTGAGTCAACAAAAGGACACGGCGAAAGCATACTCGTGGTCGAAGACGAGGCGGCGGTCATGGAGCTAATCGAGCACATACTGAGTGAATCAGGCTATCGGGTCAGAACAGCTCTCACAGGGGAGGATGCGATCGCGATTGCATCCGAGCTGGGGGCTGAGGCAGACCTGCTGTTGACGGACCTCGTAATGCCCGAAATGCAGGGAGAGGACCTCTCTCAGATCATTGAGCGAAACTGCCCTAATATTAAGACTTTGTTCATGTCCGGATATACTGATGAGGTCATCAGACGCGGCGACGATACGGAGGCTGCATCTCGCTTCATCGGAAAGCCCTTCACACCCTCCGAGCTCCTGAAGAAGGTGAGAAGCACACTGGACGAGGATTCCTCTCGGGAACCTTAGAGCGCCGCTTTGACTCGCGGTGACCCGGCACCGCTTCAATTGCGAATTGATCAGAGGTTCGTCCACGAAGGGCCACTTTGGAGTGCGGGGAGCTCTCACCGCTTTCGATTGCGGTGACCCGGCACCGCTCTAATTGGCGATTTCGGATTGAAGTCGGTGTGGGGTGGGCTTTTCAGCCCGCCAATTGATCAGAGACTAAGCCACGAATTCGCACGAATGAATACGAATTGCCGACACCATCGGCAAGACTAAGACTACAATAAATCTGCTTCGCTCCTTCAATGCCCTGAAGGGGCATCATATGCGTAGCCGTAGTGCGTAAGCCTACGGATCAGAGACCGCCACCTCCTCCTCCTCCCTCCCCCTTCCCGCCAATCGATCAGAGACTAAGCCACGAATGGGCACGAATGAACACGAATGCGCAACGACCGGGCAAGACGAAAACTGCAATAAATCTGCTTCGCTCCTTCAATGCCCTGAAGGGGCATCATGTGCGTAGCCGTAGTGCGTAAGCCTACGGATCCGGAACGCCTCCTCCTCCTCCCTCCCCCTTCCCGCCAATCGCACCGCGATTGGCGGGAAGAGGACACGAGGCAAAACCGACATCCCCCTTGCATAGTCACCCCTCCATGGTAAGATAATAGAAACCATCAACTTTGTATTGAATCAGAGGCAAATGAACCAGGTCCGCCAATGGCGATGACAAACGCTTTGCGTGAGAAAGCCATGAACCGCGCCCAGCATTGGGAGATGCGGGCGTGGTGCGAGGATGATAATGGCAATACAATCACGAAGCCTTGCATCATGAACGTGTGGGTGTATCCTGAGATTCATTGCGAGGATACTGGTGTGCGCTGGAAGCTTCTGTCACAGACTGAG
>JAFGIT010000212.1 GCA_016929465.1 Candidatus Coatesiibacteriota bacterium
CAATTGTTATTGCGGAAGCAGCTGTAGCACTCGCCGTAATGCTCAGACAGAAGAAGATCGATGATGTGTCTTCTGGCCTGACGAACTCTCCTGGTATGAGTCTTGACCGTGATCGGCTGGGTGACCGGATAGGCACAGCTCGCCTGAAGCGTCTTCTGCCCCTCGACCTCAACAAGGCAAACACGGCAAACGCCTGCCACGCATAGGTCGTCATGGTAACATAAAGTTGGGATGTGAACGCCAAGCTGTCTCGCAGCTTCGAGAATCGTTGTGCCGGCCGGCACCTTCAGCTCGTGATCATCGATCTTGACGGCGATCATTTCTCTTATCTTATCTGGCGCATCTACCACCTGGGGGCGCTGGCTAACGGGAGCGCGACAGGTGCCGTCGGCGCATGGGCTCTTATCAGTCATAATAACCTCCTATGCCTCGACCGTTACGCACGGCCCAGTATCTCGTTTCTAAAGTGTTTCACAATGGAGAGGAACGCATTCGGGCTAGATTGCCCGAGGCCGCATTTCGAAGCGCACTGCATCGTCTCGCCCAGCGAGCAGAGGTCCTGCAAGTAACTCGTGGAGCATTCTCCGAGTTGCAGCAGTCGCACACCCTCTAGCAGCTTTACGTTTCCTATCCTGCATGGCGTGCATTGCCCACATGACTCGTCCACGAAGAACTCCAGGAAATTCTCCGCGACGTCCAACATGTCTCTGTGTGGGCCGAAAACGATGACCGACCCTCCGGTAGCAACGTCCTCGTAGGAGATAGCGCGAGAGAATTCAGTCCTGGGAATACAATGGCCCGACGCGCCGCCAATGACCACTGCCTTCGCGTCCTGCCCGCCTGCTGCCTCGATGACGTCGTCGATAGTCGTCCCCATCGGAAATTCATACACACCGGGACGCTCGACGTCACCCGAGATGCTCAGTATCTTGGGACCAGTCGATTTGTCCGTACCGATAGCCTTGAACCAGTCGGCGCCCTTGGCCATGATGGCTGTCGCCCAGGCAAAGGTCTCGACGTTATTGACTATCGTGGGCATGCCGTTGAGGCCTGTATTTACGGGAAACGGAGGGCGGTTTCGGGCTTCGCCTCTGCAGCCTTCCAGGCTCTCGATCAGCGCGGTTTCCTCGCCGCAGACGTAAGCACCACAGCCCATGTGAATGTGGATATCGAATGAGAAGCCTTCCTTGCCCAATATATTGTCGCCGAGAAGATTGGCCTTTCTGCGAGCTGCCAGGCATTTCTCCAGGCCGGCCTGAAGATATGTATATTCTCCGCGAAGATAGAACACACCTTCGGAAGCGCCTATTGCATAGCCGGCCAGAGTCATACCCTCGAAGATGAGGTCCGGCCACTCACTCATGAGAACGCGGTCCTTGAATGTGCCCGGCTCGCCCTCATCGGCGTTGCAGATTACGAATTTCTTCTCGCCTTTTTCCCTGGCAGCGAATTCCCACTTGAGGCCGGTTGGGAAGCCTGCGCCCCCACGTCCCTTCATTCCTGAGTCACGGACGGTCTTGATGACCTCAGCTGGTTTCAGCTCGAGTGCTACGGCCAGCCCTTCGTTCTTGACGACAGAGGCCAGTGTTATCTCATTTCTTATTGTCATAGTGCATGCTCCTCCTCGGTCTGGGGTGTATGAGGCCCGAAGGTCTTCTCACACGCGGCAAGAATATCGTGCACCATTTCGGGGGTGACGCGAGTGAAGACCTTCCCGTTGACCAGCATCGCTGGCCCCTGATCGCACATGCCGATGCAGTTGGCCCACTCGAGTGTGAATCTTCCATCGGCCGTAGTCTCACCAAACTCGATGCCGAGGTCGTTTCTGAGCTGTTGTGCAACTGCGGCCTTGCCTGCCATGTCGCAGCTGATCGTGCGGCAGAGACGAATGACGAATCGCCCCTCACGGCCTTCGTTCAGGAAAGAATAGAACGTCACCACGCCATAGACCTCGACCGGATGTATTCCCAGCCTGTCGGCAATGACCTGCATTTCGAAGTCACCTATTGTGTGATAGCGCTTCTGGATATCTTGCAAGATGGGGATCAGTGCGCTGCGCTCACTGCCGTGAACATCAACGAGGTTGTTTATCTCCCCCATCAACCTGTCTTGCTGAGTGGTTAGCATAATCGGTTCTCCTGTTTTATTTTCAGCAGGGTCAATATCTTAGCGATCTCCTTCGTGGGCTTCAGCAGGCCGTTTGCGAGTTCAGCCGCTTCATGTTCCCCGGTTTTCGCCGGCGCGAGAGGAGCCTCGCGGTTGTCCCGAATCAGGTCCAGGGCAACGCTGGGATCGTCCAGCCCAATCACAATTCTTACCATTCGCTCTCTCCGGATCGATGTTTATATTTCACATTTGTAACAGCGCGAGTTCGGCATTTGCTCCGAGTTTGATAAAAGTTTCACAATTGTCAATATGAATTCAGGATGTCATATCAAAGCTCAACGCTGAATTTAATGAGTCATCCCGCGTGTTCACCTGGGGCCCCGGTTGCGGCCTTCGGAGGTCAAGTCAAATCCTGACACCCACGGGCGCCAGTTTACATTTAGAGCAAGTCGGCAGAACTCAGGAGAGGGACATCGCCATAGAAGATCTCGACTGCAATAGAGCTTAATCGAGAGATCCTTCCTGAAAAGCCCCACACCCCACAGGGCCGGAACGCATATCGCAACCACACGAACCAGACATTTTGCTCCCCGAGACGGACTCGAACCGCCGACCCGGTGGTTAACAGCCACCTGCTCTACCAGCTGAGCTATCGGGGAGTGAACGTTGCGAAGGGAATATAGGTCTCCGCGCTAGCACTGTCAAGCAGTGACGATCTCGACTCCTTCCCCTACGGCATTTAGCTAAAGCAATTCGTTCGAGAAATCGCCGCTCTGGCGATTTATTTATCCAGGACTTCTCTGATCTTGCTGAGTAGGTCTTGAGGGCTGAAGGGCTTGCCGATGAATTCGACGCCATCACCCATCACGCCGGATTGAGCAATAACGTCCTGAGTGTATCCCGACATGAAAAGGGTCCTGAATTGCTGGCAAGCGCTGCCGATTATCTCTGCGAGGTCCTTGCCCGGCATTCCGGGCATGATTACGTCCGTCAGCAAGAGGTCCAGATTGTCACCCAAATCATACGCGATAGAAATCGCCTCTTCGCAATCTTCAGCAATCCTGAATTCATAGCCCACACCGGAGAGGATTCGCTTCAAGAGCTCCTTCACCGCGATGTCGTCCTCGACGACGAGGATCGTTTCGCCCTTCCCGAGTATCGATACGGCCTTCTTTTCGACCTTCTTCACGTCAGCCGCTTCCTCTGCCACAACCGGGAAGTAGATCTTCATGCTCGTTCCCATTCTCTTTTCACTATAGACATTTATGTGCCCGCCGGATTGCCTCACGATCCCATAGACGGTCGATAGCCCTAGCCCGGTCCCCCTGCCCAGTCGCTTGGTCGTATAGAACGGCTCGAAGATGTGCGATATGATGTCCTGATCCATGCCTTCGCCAGTGTCGATGATGGTTAGCACCGAGTGAGGGCCGACGGCCGCATCGGGATGTGTCTGAAGATACATCTCATCAAGAAGGACCGCGTCGGTCTCGATCGTCAGTTTGCCGCCGTGGGGCATCGCATCTCTCGAATTGAGCGCCAGATTCAGGACTACCTGCTCGACCTGCGTTGGGTCGGCTTTTATTGATGGTAGAGAATGTCTAAGTGACATGGATATCTCGATATCCTCCCGTATTAGACGGCGCAGCATCTTGGACGTGCCCTTGATGACCTTATTCAAGTCCAGTGCAACTGGCGATACGTTCTGCTTGCGACTGAATGCTAACAGTTGCTGGGTGAGGTCAGCTGCTTTTCTGGCAGAGGTATAAGCCTCATCTAGTTCCTCTGGCAGGGATGAATCCCTGGCATAGTCCATCTTCAGCAGCTCGATATTCCCCATTATTGCAGTCAGGAGGTTGTTGAAGTCATGCGCGATGCCTCCGGCAAGATGCCCGATTGCCTCCATTTTCTGAGCCTGCAGTAGTTTCTGCTCAGCCTGTCGCCGCTGTGTGATATCTCGAGTGACGCCCAAAATCGCAGAGGCCTTCCCATTCTCATCTCTTAGAAAGGTCATACTCACCTCGGTCCAAACCGTACTGCCGTCCTTGCACCGCAATTCGAGCTCCAGGGTCCCCGACCGGTCGGGGTCTCCTTGGCCGGTTCTCTCTAATTCCATCTCCTCCTTGAGGAGTTCCATTGCGATTTTGAACGAATCGGGAGTGAGGCCTTCCTGCCAAGACCTAGATATCGCTTCCTCGGGCGTGAAACCGGTCAGTCGGGTTATAGATGGGCTTATATAAAGGGATTTCAGAGTCTTGACATCTCTGATCCATATCATATCGGAGATATTCTCGGCGAGCAGTCGATATCTCTCCTCGCTTTCTCTGAGTGCGCTCTCCGCACGCTTCCGCTCGGTTATATCTCGACTCACGGCAACCAGCCCTGCAGGCTTGCCTGCATCATCTCGGAGAAGGCTGTAGGTGGCCTCTGTCCAGACCGTGGAGCCATCCTTTCGAATCATCTCGAGATCTATAGTGAAGGACCAGTGGGGATCACTGCGGGCTGCTTCCTCGAGGACATCCGGCGTGATCTCTCTCTTGAATCTCGCCAACGATTCGGGGGCAATAATCTTCTCCCTGGGCAGCTTCATTACTTCCTCGACGGAATAACCCAAAAGCCTCTCCACAGAAGGGCTTACAAAGAGTGCCTTTCGCTTGTTCAGAGCCCCGAGCCAAATTATGTCACTGACATTCTCTGCCAGTAGGCGATAGGATTTCTCGCTCTCTCTGAGCGCTTCTTCGGCTTGCTTGCGGTCGGTTATATCGAGGTTCGTCCCGGCCATCCTGAGCGGCCTTCCCTCCTCGTCTCGCGCTATCACCTTCCCTCGTGAAATGACCCACCTATATTCACCCATTTTGGACCGAACGCGGAACTCGGCTTCATAGTATGGGGTATCCCCGGCGATGTGGGCATTCAGCTTCTCCGAACGGACGGGAAGATCATCGGGGTGGATTATGGCTTCCCGGGCACTAATGTTGCAATCGAGCTCATTGGAGGTGTATCCGAGACTCGCGGGCATCTTTCCTCCTGCCTCGATCTCACCGGTCTGCACATTGTAGTTCCAAGTGGTCAGGTCGGCAGCACTCAGGGCAATGTTGAGCATCTCTTCGCTCTTCCTGCGTGCTTCTTCGGCTTGCTTCAATTCAGTTATATCGATAAGCGACGCGATGCTCTTCATCGTTCCCGGAATCATATCTACTCTCAATAGGGCGTTCCTTATATTGCCCTCTGCGTCGATGCATTGGAGCTCATAGTTCTTGGGCGGATTTCCCCCTGGTTGCCTTCTCAGTCTGTGGAATCCCTTGATTCTCTCTAATTCGTTATCGGGAAGCATCACCGTGAAGGGCATTTTGCCCTCTATTTCCTCCTTGGGTTTGCCAAGGAAACGCTCCATCTCAGCATTGACCACAGAGAAAGTCATGTCTTCATCGACTATGAAGGTCGCAGTGCCGGTATTCTCGAATATGCTCTGGTATAGTCTCTCAGAAGTCTTCAGAGCCTCGTCGGCGCGCTTAAGGTCTGTGATATCCATGAGGGAGGCGACGCTTTCATTCGTTCCGGGTATCAGATCAGCTCTAAGGAACCCATTCCGGATCTCTCCGTCTGCGTTGATAAAGCGTATCTCGTACTGATTCGGGGGATTTGCGCCTTCCTGTCTCCTACTCCTATGCATCTCCGTTAATCTGGGAAGGTCCTCGACAGGTATGAAATCAGTCCACTTATGCTTGCCCTCTATCTCTTCCTTCGACTTGCCGATGAATCTTGCCATCTCGGCGTTGACTCTTTTGAAGGTCATATTCTCATCGATTATGCAAGTCGCGTTGCCGGTGTTCTCGAAGATGCTGTGATAGAGCTCTTCAGAGGCCCTTAATGCCTCCTCGGCACGCCTCTGCTCTGTGATGTCCTCACCGATCGACTGATATGCGACAGGCCTGCCGGATGAATCGAAAAGCCCCCGGTTAATCCACCTATGCCAGCGAATCTCGCCGCTTGGCGCAATAACTCGATGTTCTTGCGAACTTGTAGGAGCTTCGACAGTCAGGCTGTTGATCTCATTGATAACGCACTCTCGCTCGGATTCTGGAATGAGAGTCAAGAAATTCACGCCGATGAGCTCCTCCGCAGTCTTCGCGAAGTACCTGCAGTAGGCTTCATTTACTGATGTTATCTCACCTCCTGGAAGGAAGCGACAGAGCAGCACGGGTGTCTCTTCCACGATGGCGCGGTATCGCTCCTCACTCAAACGCAATTGCTCTTCCGCCCGCTTCTGCTCCTCGCCTATCTCTATGTGATAAAGAGCCGAGGCGAGGTCATTTGCGAGCTCCATGAAAAGCGAGCTCTCCTCATCATCCGAGCTCAGCTGCGTTGGTATAGATGCCCCGATTATTCCGTAGCGCTTGTTCTTGTGCCTCAATTGCGTTGTGAAGATCACGGAGTTGCCGTGGAGTGCTTGGAGCGGGCAGGACTCGCATCCGACGCTATCCATTTTGCCGATCTGCAAGCCGGGTCGCTCCAGCGAGATCCTGCAGCATTGCGGAAGCTCCCCCTTTTTGAAAAGATCGAGCAAAGAGTCAAAAACGGCTCCGAGACCGGACTCTGCGGCGCAAACGAATTCGCCAGGATCGTCAAATAGGGATATCCAGACATTCTCATAGCCACGATTCTCGGTCAGACTGGCGCAGATACGATTGATTAACTCGTCTCGACTGGCTTCCTCGGTGGTCAGGAGATTGACGCTCCGGATCGATTTCAGCACTAGATTCAGATGCTCGATCCTGTCGGTAGCGAGGTTCCGCTCCGTTATATCAACGAGCGAGGCGATGCTATCGGTAGTGCCAGGAACCATGTATATTTTCAAAAATGCATCCTTGATAGAGCCGTATCTGTCAATAAACCGGAACTCATACTCGGTGGGGATATAGGCTCCTTCTTCTCTTCGTCTGCGATGGTACTCCTTCATCCACTCGAGATCATCCGGAACGACAAACTCGGTCCAAATGATCTTCCCTTCGAGCTCCTCCTTGCTATATCCGCAGAGCTTCAAGAATTCGACATTGGCCTTTGCGATTATCATGTCCTCTCTTATGAGCGCGATTGCCGTCCCTGTGTTCTCAAATAAGCTGCGGTACATCTCCTCCGAGATCTGCAGGGCCTTATCCGAGTTCTCTTTCAATAGCGAATAAAGAAGGAAAATCCATAGGGCGGGCGTGAGGATGTCCAAGTAATCCGAAATCGGCTCTAATGAAGCACATATTTCCGAGTTCTCGCAAAAATTGCCGAGATTATGGAGGATGATGAGCCCGATAATTCCGAAGAGCAATGCCTTTATTTCAGGCTTCTGTGAACGTCTCCAACCTGTCAAAAGCGGTACGAGGGCAATTATCGCTATGAGAAATGAGATGAGGTCGAAGGCGGCTATCAGATTCATATTATGAGCTGCCCTCTCTAGTGCGGAAGGTCCTCCAACTCCATATAGCCAGAAGAGCTGCGCTGATGGGATAGCAGACGTGCTCGAGATGGTCCAGGAAGTGTGGCCATAAAAAGCCCTCAGCGACGGTCACGATCCACGCGAAGAGAAGTGTGTAGAAACTCGCCATAAGGAATTCGCGGTGTGGGAGGCGCCTTAGAGAACGCTCATTGATGAGCGCAAAGATGAGAACTCCCGCACCTAACAGAAGCCTCAGCATCTCATTCTCATGGATCATATATAGCCTCCTCGGCTAGATACTAAGACCTACACACGCCTTTAATAAATTATGATGACCCCTCTGCAAGCACTGAAACTTATCGAAACATATAACCCATAAGCTAAATTTATGGCGAAAAAGCGATCAGTACAACTACCGCATCACATCTCGCCACATACTGCCAATTTCAGCCCCATATCTCAAACAAAGCAGAAATCTCATAGCCCATTACATAGATTGTGCTATGAGATTCTCCCGATGTCAACGAACTGAATGGACCGGGTGTGACTCAAAATTGTAGGTAATCTTGGGCCAGTATTGATTTCAGTGAATTACCATCTGATTAATCTGGTTTGCTCAGCCAATGCCCAAGCGGGGCATCATGTGAGTAGCCGTGGAGTGCAGGCCGAAGGCCAAACCCACGGATTCGCAGAAGCCAAAGCAAAACCTCCTCCCCGCGTCACGTGTCGCCCTAAAGGGCGGCGCTGTATCGATCATGTCCATCGACGGGAATGAACCCCTTGACGCCCGCGGGTGGGCCATTGTCGAGGCGCGGCGAGCTCTCGCCGCTTTCATTTGCCGTGACCCGGCACCGCTTCACAAAAAGGTTCGAAACGAAATCATTCCCAAACGCGGCTGAGAGGCGCGGGCGCTAGGTCACTTCCGAGTTATAAAGTCACCCATCACCAGGCAGTCGATCTGCGTGCTCAAAAAGCAACTTATCGCGTCCTGAGGAGTACATACTATCGGCTCGCCACGTACGTTGAAAGAAGTGTTCACGACAACAGGTACTCCGGTGAGCTTCTCGAACTCGTCGATGAGATTGTAATAGCGAGGATTAACCTCCTTCGATACGCTCTGAACACGGCCTGTCCCATCGACATGTGCAGTCGCCGGAATCACGTCGATCTTCTCAGGACGTATCCGATAGACCTTGAGCATGAACGGCGCCGAATGCTCCGATTCGAAGTACTCGCTCATTCTCTCTTCCTTGATCGACGGCGCAAACGGGCGGAACGACTCCCGGTGCTTGACCCTGGCGTTGAGGATGTCCTTCATCTCGGCTTTCCTCGGATCGGCCAATATAGACCTGTTCCCGAGCGCTCTCGGGCCGAATTCCATCCGCCCCTGGAACCAGCCGATGATCTTCCCATCCGCGATCATCCGAGCAGTATCCTTCTCGACATTCTGAGTACGCTCGTACTTCAGGCCCGAGTTCTTCAGCGCATCCTCCATCTGCTCATCCGTGAACGAAGGGCCGCCATAGGCGTGATTGAGCGGCACGCGCTTCGGTTCCTTCGCAAACTTGTGATACAAGTACATTGCCGACCCGAGCGAGGAACCGGCATCGTTCGCGGCGGGCTGGATGAAGACGTTCTTGAAGGGAGTGTTCTCCGTTATCTTGCCGTTTGCCACGCTATTTAAGACCATCCCACCCGCAAGGCAGAGGTTCGGGCACCTGGTGCGCTCGTAGAGCACATTCAGCATCCTGAAGTAGTGCTTCTCGAGAGCTTGCTGCAGGCTCGCGGCAACGTCCATATAGACCTGGTCCAGTCCGCTCTCGCGCACCCTCGGAGGGGCGGTCTCGCCGATGAACCTGTCGGACATGGTCTTCAAAAGGCCGTAGCGCTGGTAGCCGATGTAGTCGAAGTCGAACTTATACTGGCCGTTGTTCGTGGGCAGCACGATCCTGTCGAACAGGTCCTCGTACTTCGGCTCGCCGAAAGAGGCGAGCGCCATCACCTTGCCCTCGCCGTTGCAGATCTTAAAGCCGAGATACTCCGTTACCGCACCATATAGCTGACCGAGCGAGACCGGGAACTTCACGGTCTCGAGCTTCTCGATTCCGTTGCCCCTGCCGTGCGCCATCAGCGTGCTGTCGTGCTCCGCATAGCCATCGGCGACGAATATCGCCGCCTCATCGAACGGTGAGACCAGGTAGCAGCTCGCGGCGTGCGATATGTGATGATCGACGAAGTGGAACTGGGGGACCTTGCCGCCCTTGCCGTCAAACCGGTCGTAAAGGGCACTTTTCGCCCCGATCATCGAGGCGATGCGCTTCATGAACGGGTTGATCGCGGCACCCTTCTTGAAGAGCGAGAGCGAATACGGCATGAACCTGAAGAAGGGCAGCCACTTATAGATAATCTCCTTGTATGGATTCCAGAAAAAGCCCACGTGGGAGACTTCGCTGAATTTTATCCCCGCGAAATCGAGGCAGAAGCGCACCGCGTTTTCGGGAAACTCGTAGGTGTGCTTCTTGCGATTGAATCGCTCCTCCTCCGCGAAGGCGAGCACCTCGCCATCCTTGACGATGCACGCGCCCGAGTCATGCAGGAACGCATTGAAGCCTAAAACGTACATTATATGAATATCCTCCTAAAACCACGCATTACACCTCAGCTCATAAACGAGGCCGGACAATAACCTATTATAATATTCAATCGTAAAACAATAACGCAAGAGAAGTTCCCCCTCGAACGCTCCCATATCTTGGTCAAAGCGCTCAATCGCTCGATATCCGGGTCGGATAGGGCCTGTGGGGTTCCTCCGTGATGCAAATTCGCCCATATCCGCCACGATGTGCTTTCTGCCGGCAGATCCGCCAAGAATGATCTTGACATGGAACGGCGGTTATGTAAGATGTTAAATCAGTTATGCTCCTAGTAGCGTGTTTATGTCGCGGTTTATGCAATTATTTGCGGAAAGGAGCAGCAAATGGGAATCTCGTATGCTAATGACACGATCTATGTCACGGGAGGGTCGCAGGAAAGTCCATATACTATGGCATAAAGCCTCATTTGATTATGACCCCGGATTGGTCTTACAATGATAGTGATGGTAGATTAATGGGGGAAAATCCCAGGCCGAAACCAATGTTCACTAATGCAGACTACTACCAATGGGCCGACAGCAAATCGGTTAGCGATGAGGACTACGACCACACTCGGATAGTGGTTGGAAGATGGGAACCACTTTACTCTATTTCACCGGGATACAATGACACCATGGGCTACAGGCTGGCCCCGAGCGTAGTCCGCCATGAGTACGGCATGAACTTCAGGCGCTGGCTGGACGCCCTTCTGACAAGAACTCAGACGCCGCCTGTGAAGAGAATATGGATGCAGTCATGGGACGAGGTTGAGGAGGGAATTTGTCTAACAGACACCCTCGAGCACGGCAAGTTCTATATGAATGCCATCCCCGTCCTGAAGTCGTTCAGCAAGAGATTCAATGCTCAGAATAAGCCAGAGGTAGGTCATCCCAATTGGAGCGACTATGCCAGGAGTCTCGTCTGTGCTGCCTATTGGGCTGTATTCGGGCCCACTCGGGTTCGCTCCCCGCATCGCGAAATAGTCCAGCTCGTAATCGACCATTTCACCGATGGCCAGGGGACCGAGATGGAGGTCTTCGAGTATTTCTGCCACCATCACGACAACCTCAAGCGTTGGCCGCCGGTGATTTCGCTGGACCTCGCCGAGCCGCCGGTGAATACGATCTCGGAGAATGGGGTGGATCCGTCTTTTGTGATGAAGGTGTCGTATAAGAACTTCGGGCGCGCAAAATGCCTTAACAGCCGATTCATGCTCTATCTGCCGCTTCGGGTGCGCGATCCTGAGGTGCCGTTCAATCAGGACAAGGTGTTCAGGCTCTGCGCGTATGTCAATCCCCGGGGCTGGGACGAGGAAAATCCCGATTATCTGAGAGTGGCACTCTGCCCGAATCGGCTTGAGTTTCGCTGGCCATTCTATCACACTGGAGAAGAATACGACGATCCACCGAAGGAGTTCTTTGTGAAGGTCACAGGCAACGAAATCAAACGCTTCTTCAGAAGAGCCATACGCCGCCTGAGAAGGGGGGAACTGGTCGATAGGTGGGAGGGGATCGGCGTGGGTAATTTGGATCATGGAGATGACGTCGAGATCAAAGATGAAGATCCGTCGACGAGAGCACTTGGGCATCCTGCGGTAGAACCGAACTGCGCTGAGGCGCCGTTTCATGGGACATTTAGCGCGCACTTCGCCGAGGCGTCTTTGCGCTTTTATGAAGGAAACCTTTTAGAGAAAGGTACATGGATTAGAATCCCCACTACGGATTCGGATGAGGTGTGGTATGGCGATAAGAAATGAGCGCCTCCTTATAGGGCTTATCTCTATCAATATTCTATGTTTCACACTTATATCAAGCGACTGCGATGCAAGTATCTCGACTCAGGACTGCCCGTGGAGTCAATATCACTGCGATCAGGGCTGGTCGCTATTGGCAAAGGCAGTAGGCCCCCTAAGTCCGTGTATTCTCTTCGTGCGAGAATTTCCCGGTCAGAAAACTTATATGGATCCTGAGGTCATGTTTATTGGACCAGACGATGTGGCCTTGATTATCGCTGCAAAAGCAGATAATGAAGGAAAGAGGACGGCCCTATTGACGGGATCAGACGGACACACTATCTGGAGGGATCGCAGCGACTTTCCGCGGCCCGAGGCATTCGATGACCAGCGTTTTTACATAAGCCGTTTCACATCGGACGACAATGAGAATGGCATCATGACAGCGTTTGACCTCGAAGGACGAGAGTTGTGGGAGGTATCTCCGATATATAGCACTACGGGCGTCAGAATCGTGGAGGAGCGTGGCATTGCGATTTGTGAATATGGAGGCTCGGCGGCATTCCTGACCGAGTATGGCGAGCGAACTGGGGAGATACATCCTATAAGCGGCACATCGTGGGGAGATCCAGGGCACTTCATAGGGCCCGTCTTTGACAGATTGGGTGCTGCTCTATGGCTAGAGGATGTCTGGCGCGATGCAGGGAGCACTGACTATGTTAGTTCGGAATTGCATCCTGAACCGGTGCGCGTATGCACTCACTCACGTGATGACAGGCGTAGTTATTCACCAGCAGCGGCGATTGCTAACCCGAACGGTCTCATCTTCTGCTTTGTCCAGAATCAGGTTACAGTATTTACTGACGCATATCTTCAAACCATTCTATGGAGTTATATTCTTAATGATGCATTCATATATGGATACTGCTTCTGTTCCGATCCATTCAATGGATGCTACTTGATATCAGGGGAGCAAGATGGCTCGAACCTGGATGGCTTTGATCTCGTTCATCTTAACGAAGAAGGAGAATTGGATTGGCGAATTGAGCTTCAAAGATCCGGTCAATCTTACGATGGATGCGCTCCGATATGCGATCCAAGTGGAAATGTATATCTAACAAAAGCTGGAACACTGCTTTCATATTCCCCCAGTGGAGAGCTTCGCTGGAGATTAGAAGTGACTGATTACAGGATTTATGTAGGCCCAATGAATAGCGGCGGGGCCATATATTGCCATTCATGGTATGAAGACACGGATAATCGTCTCTTCGCCATCGGCGACGGCCCTCCCCACCACTCGCGAGTCCGGGCTAAACTCCCCGAACGATCCTCAGGCAACATTTATTCCCCCGGCGAGGAGCTTACGGTCCAGCTACAGCCGTACAATTTTGGGGAGGATGAGGCGGTTGATGGATATCTGGCGCTCCTGCTGCCCGACGGATCGGTGTTCTATTATACTGGATCTAGCCTGACCGCCATTCCGACGGCGTGGTTCTCTGAAGTATTCATGCCGAACAGCTTCGAGATGATCGACGCGCCGGTCTCGCTCGGAATCATCCCCGGCGGCATCCCAGAGGGCGCATACACCATCATCCCCGCATTCTGCGAGCCGGGAACGCAGACGCCGGTGGATGAGATTTTTCCGATCACGATCGAAGTAGTTCAAGGTTCAAAGTTCAAGGTTCAAAGTTGAGGTTGGTAGCAGGGGACGGTGAAGGGGAATAGCCCTGCGGGTGTTGCAGCTTAATCTGTGAAATCTGCGTAATCTGTGGACTTCAGAGGGTATTTGTGATTGGCGGTTTATTTGAGTTACCATGCACACTTGGCGTAAGCAAGAATGAGATAAGAAGAGCAATTAGCAAGGCGAGGAAGTGAATGACACAATGGTAGTCTCTCGACACGTGCTCTCAATGATCATTTTGGTCTTTCTACTTGCGTCATACGCTCTTTGCATGGAGAACTGGCCCCCGTTCTGGGTCGGGCCGGATGGTGATTATACAAGAACAAGAGCGGCCGATATAGTTCTGCCCAGGTGCCCAGTTGTAAGCGATATGCTGCTGATACCGAGGGAGGGCGCCTCGCGCTTCTTTATATATCCGCCGTCCGTCTATGCCGACGGGACTGCGATCGTCGCCGTCAGCGACGGCGGCTACCCGCCGATGAACGTCTATTGCGTATCTCCGGAATTGGAGCTGAATTGGGAGATAGAGTTCGGGATGCGAGGTCGGCCCGAGTTATTTCCTGGCCCAGATAACACGATGTTTCTTAATCATACAGGCTTCCGGGCCGGCTACTATGACCCTCTCTTGGCGTGCTATTCACTCGAGGACGGGGAACAACTCTGGAGCACTACGACGACCATAATGGATTTGTATTACGACCTCTCGGCCCTATTGGGGCCTGAATATCCCTATTGGCACCTGATCGACCGAAAGGCAGATATCGGGCCGGACGGGATCCTCTATGGTTGGACGGAGCCCTCCACTATCGATCCGCGCAGAACTGGAGTGCTATTCGCCGTCAGCACGACTGGTACTATTGGTGTTTTAAATAGCCTCGAGAATCCCTTGGGCAGCATGGTCTTGAACAAGATATCGATGATCACCGCGCAGGGGGAGATAGCCTTTGCCACTTGGTCGGATCCCGAGAACGTCGGCTCCTGCGATACTGACATCTATAAGTATCGATATGATGCAGCAACGAATCAATTCACGAACATCTACTGGTCAACTATTTCCGATTTTCGTCCACTTGTCCGCCCGTTATTCTTTGGGGAGAATCTGGTGATCATAGATCGCGAGTGGTGGGAGAACTTCGTCTTTCATTTCTGGCCACGGGGAGGAGACATATTCGAATTTGAGCCCGAGACGGAAATGCGACCCTACGGCAGGCTCTTCTGCAACACGGGTCGGATCCACTACAGCCCTTATTCCTTGAAGCGGGATACCAGTTCGACCTCTCCACAGGGCTTCTATCTGGATTTCCATTCCAGGGCATACATTGATGGCGTATTCGCATGGGATGACGGAGAAGGGCTCGACAGAGAGTTCTATATGTATAATGTGCTCCTCGTTGACAGAGAGGATTCAATTGTGTGCGCCGACGGCCACACTGGTTATAGTAGCGGGCTAATGGGCTATGAGATGGTAGAGTCGGGCTTCTTACTCTCGGTTGTATCAAGTGAAGGCGCTAAGTCGTGGGGAATCGACGCGGATATCTACGAGGGCTGGGGTTCGAATTCAGCAACGCCATTTAACTTGGCACCAGCTCCTAATAACACGCTGCTAATGTTTCTCTCACCCGAAAGCTCCTGGTGCCCTGATCATCTGAAGGACAGAATGTGCTGTGTCCGTGTTGTGGAGTCAGACGACTCCACCCATCCCGCGGCTATCTCTGCATTCGCCTCGGTTCTGGAGGATCAGTTGGTTCTGTTCGTTGGTTTCTTCTGCAAACGCCCCCTCCACGTTGACGCGTACACCGCGATGCGAACACCGTCCGGCGAACTGATATATCTGCCCGCGATGTCACAGGAGAAATCTCCGCTATTTCCTGATGTCTATCTCCCGCCTAACGTTCTCTATACTCCGAGAGCCGTGAATAACCTCGAACTCGGCACCGACGTAACCGAGAGCGGCGAATACACCTTCTATGCCCTACTCACCGACCCAGAAACCGGCGAAGTAATGAGCAACCTCGCGCAGGCTACCGTCTCGGTGGTCGTCCCTTAGGCCTACACAGACGCAATCTGAGCTCCGATCACGAGATGGCGTATGCAATACGCCCTTACTTCTCCTTTTTCCCTTCCCCATCCCCCTGAGCCGCAGGCTCCTTGATCCTTTTGACCTTTTGACCTATTGACCTTTTCTTCGCATTTGACAGAAGAGCGGAGGGCGTGCTAAAAGGAGCAGGTCGGAATATATAAGGCTCATGCTGGCGATTATCAAATCGCCGGACGACCAATTTGAGAAAGGCCACTGAATTGACATTTTTACCATATATCTGGCTTGGGCTCAGCGTGCTGCTCGCGGTTCTGGGCTTCGTCCTATCGTATGAGATCACCTTCTGGCTCGCGATCGACGCCTTCATCGTCATGGTCATCGCGTTCCTTGGCGTGTCGCCGCTTGTCCAGGTCATCGTCGCCGTCGTTCTCGGGATCATCTTCAGCCTGCTGTCGAAGAGGCTCGCCTTTGCGAGTTTGAGGCCGCTGAAGGAATCGCAGACGGTTCGGGCGGACCCGAAGGAGCTTATCGGCAAAAAGGGCATCGTCGTGATCAGCATTCGGGGCAATTCGAAACGGGGCCTCGTGGACCTTTCGGGCGAGAAGTGGGTTGCGCAGGCCGAGGGTGAAGCCGAGTTCGCACAGGGCACCCAGATCGAGATTTCTTCCCTCGTCGGCCAAAGATTGGTCGTCAGGGCTGCCAGCTAGCAGCGATTCGGATCCCGATTGCCCTGGCTCGATCCGGGCGATCTCAACCGGTGGCTTCGAGATTCACGCTGTCGATTATTCCGACGATAACGACATTGGCCGGGGGCTTGTCGATCCCCATCGCCATCGCGGCAGAACCACCTTCCTTCACGACAAGAACTCGCTCTCCGACCCCCGCTCCGACCGTATCGACAGCAATCAACTCTGATTCGGTCATTCGCCCATCCCGGTCGAGCATTCTCACCGCAAGCAGTTTCCTGCCGGTCAGTTTCGCATGCTTTTGAGGCACGACAACAGAGCCGGTAACTTCAGCCACGAACATCTCTCGGTAGGCCCTCCTTCAGCGCCTTCAGGGCGATCCGAGGATCTTGTGGATCTGTGGCATCACGCGAACGTCGCTGTTGAATACGGCACACACATCGCAGAGGTCCATGATGTGACGGTATGAGATCGTGATCGCACCTGCCGCGTCCGTCACCGGCTGCAAGAAGACCGGTGCTTCGTCCGTTGTTGCCCGTATAATGCGGGCTGCTCGTTCGATTTCCTCGGGCTGCGTCGACTCGTCCACGGCCATTTTTATTGCGACCTGCTTGTATCTCGCAGCGTTGAGAAAGGCCTCGTGGCGCTCCCAGAGGTCGTCCCTGCCGGACGTGCTGGGCAGCTTTATGTCTGCCGAGATCAGATCGATCAGGTCCAGGACCTGGTCCAGGTTCTCGAACTCGACCCCGTTCGTCTCGAGCAGAACGGGCAGCTCGAACGTCTCTATCGATTTCAGGACCGCCCTCAAGAATCGCGGCTGCTCGAGTGGCTCGCCACCAGTGATGCTTATCGCATTGATCGAGGTCGTGGTGTCGAGGAGCGATTCGAGCTCGCGGGCGATGATCGTGTCATCGACGGGATTTGCGATCTGCTTGACGACAGTCCTTCCGCTTCTGAGTATAAGGAGCGGCCGGTCTCTGACCTGTGCGTACTCAGTGTCGCAATACCTGCATCCCAGGCTGCAGCCGGCAAATCGAATGAACGCGTGGTGGTAGCCGGCGAAGACGCCCTCGCCCTGGATGCCATCGAACAGCTCGGCGATGTGTCCGACCGCAAGGCCTTCATCAGGTATCGAATAAGTCAATTTTTGCCGCCGCCGAATTCACTCACGCCCCGAACGAGGGCCATCGCGTTGTGGACGCTGGCCATCTCCGCAGCGTATTTTTCCATCAGAAAGCTCGCCAGCTGCTCTGGCCGTTCCTTTGGCAGGAGTGATTGGAGGCCGATGGCTTCGACCGGTGCCCCTTCGGGGTCGATATTCACGCCGAGGTGTATCAGGCATGAGACGTGGCTCGCCGTCGCAACACTCACGGTCAGCTTGCTGCCGCCCAAGAACAGGTCGTCACCGTCTCTTATCACGTATCTGTCGTCGCCATATTCCCTCAGGCGGACATTGACTTCCTGCTGCAGGAGCGACACGAGCGTTCTCTGCCTCAGAACTGCCCGCTCCAGGTTCCGGTCGAAGTGCTCAACTATGAAGTGAAGCATCTCACGGCTTACTATCGTGCAGCCATCCGCGAGGTCCGCAACGTCAACCATGCACGAGGCACTCACATCGCAGGCGCCGATGAATGAGATGATGGAATCTCCCGCCAAAGATGCCCTTCTGAAAGCGAAGTGTGCCGCGAGCTGGCTTCCATCGTAGTCGATCCTGTCGGGGATGAATGCCCACTTCAATTCGAGAACCTCCTCGCGATTTTGGCCAGGACATCTGGGGGGACACTGTCGGTCTCCGAGAGCTCGGCCATCGCGTTTTTCAGGTTCCTGCAGGACATGCACACGCCGCACATCTTCTCCTCACCCTCATAGCAGGAATAGACCAGATCGAATGGCACCTTCAGCTCGGCGCCCAACTTCAGGATCTCGCTCTTTCTGAGCTTTATCAGCGGCGCGACGAGTCTCACCTTCGAGAGAGTGGAGACCTCGAGGGCCCGGTTGGTCCGCTCGACAAACTCCTCGCTGTTATCTGGGAAAAGCTCGGCCTCTTCTGCATTCAGCCCCGCGATAATCGTATCGCAGCCGAGTCCTTCGGCAAAGGCAGCCGCGATCGAGACGAATAGGAGGTTGCGGTTGGGAATCCAGATGCCCTGCAATTTGCCAGCGCCATCGGGTGTATTCGCGGTATCTGCCGCAGTCTTCTGCAGCTCTGTATAGGTTTTGCAGATCTCGCCGTAGAAGGGGAGCCTTATATCGCTCACCTCCACCCTGTAGTGCCAGGCGATGCCGGTTACGACCGTGGCCTCCATCTTGAAGGCGCGGTGGTTGTAGCCGACAAATATCGCCCTCTTGACCTCATACTCCCGCACTGCCCACGCGAGTGCGACGGTCGAATCCAGACCGCCGGACAAGAGAACGATCGCTTTTTTATCGGTTGCCATAAGTGTGTTAGCTCCTTCAGGCCGAGATAGTAACCGTGAACGGTCACACGATCAACGAGGAGTTTCCATCGCAGGTATGACCTATCCATCAAGACTTCCAGAAGCAGCGCTGCCCCACGGTCCAGGCGCTCGCCTTCAGAATGAAAATCGTGGTATTATCATATCGTAGCGATAACCGGTAATACTTCGAGAGCGAGATTTGACAGGCACGGACAACGGATGCGCTTCAACTCTGGATACTAAGAACGGGCGCGCCAAGATACTGATCTTGGTCGCCATATTCCTTCTGCTGTCGATTGTATTCACCCGCGATGTCATATTGTTCATCGCCGATAGCGCGCCATGCGGTGCGGGTGATTCTATGATGTTCGCCTGGAATTTCTGGTGGATCGCGGAGCAGCTCAAGGAGGGCAAGCTCTTCTTCAAGTGCGACTATGCGATGCTTCCCTTCGGCATTCGCACCGTCTATCACACCGCTCTTCCGCTCCACTGTGTCCTGCTTGCCCCGGTGACCTGGCTCCTGGGGCCATTGGTATCGAGCAATCTGCACTTGATCCTCTCCTTCGCTATTGGGGGCCTCGGGATGGCTCTGTTGATTCGGTTTCTGACCTGCTCATATCTCGCGGGGCTGTGCGGCGGAATCGTCTATGCCTTCTCGACTTTCCATTGGTATCACGCGATCGGCCATTACAACCAGACCGCGACCGAGCTCCTGCCTTTTTGCATACTATTTCTGCTCAAATGGGGGAGAGACTCGCGGGTTCGGGACCTTGCCATCGCATCCGGACTCCTCGGCCTGAATTTGTATAACGATTATACGACGACGATCGTGCTCGGAATCTGCGCGGCGCCGTTGTTTGGACTGGGAGTCTTCCGAGCCGTTAGAGAGCGAGAGCTCAAAAAGACAATACTGGCTTTGACAGCGTCGATGTTGCTTTTCGCCGTAATTGCTTCCCCGGTGTTCTATCACGCCAGGGAGTTCTCCTCGCTCTTTGATGACAACTGGAGAGTGGAACCCGGCCTTGCAGTCAGAAATTCGCCCGATGCTCTCTCCTATTTGCTGCCTGACGGCCTGGTCTGGTTCTCCGTGCCGTTATTCAAATCCGACAGGTATGTGTCACTCACAGGGGGAGGGCTGGATCGAGCACATTTCTTTGGAATCTTCGCTCTGGCGCTATCCATTCTGGGTGCAATTGTTCAGACAAAACAGGATCGCAGGCTGGCATTGTGTCTGCTGCTTTCAATGGTTGTCTGCTTTCTGCTCTCACTTGGGCCTAAGCCGAGTATGTTTGGGGAGCAGATCATTCCCGCAGCTGTATCGCCCTTCACTCTGTTAAGCAAAATACCCTTTCTAAGCGACATCAGGATACCCGGACGGTTTGGCCTGGGCGTGGCGCTCGTCGGAGCGGTCTTCGTGGGCATTGGGGCGGCACGGTTATTCTCGAGAACCGCAGATAGAGAGCGAATCGCGATATTACTCGTGCTCGTGGCCGGCCTGCTCTTTCTGGAAAGAGTCCACAAACCGATCTTCGGAGGAGAGATCAGAATTCCGCCGATATATAAGGTAATCTCTGAGCTTTCACCTAAGCCAAAGGGGATTTTGACAACTCCTTTTCATACGTGGTCTGGGCAGGGCATGACCGGGCAGTTCTCGTTTGCTGATCCGGCTATCGAGCTTTTCTATCAGACTGATTACCGAATTCCTACAGTCAATGGCTTCGCTGCCCGTATTCCGAGGGAAATCGTCTCATATTGCGAACAAGCGCCATTAACATCGAGCCTAATCGCTCTGCAAAATGGGCGCGGGGTGGACGCTGAGCAGATATTGGCCGAGAAGACCTATGTTGAGGAGATAACCTATCTCTTCGGGATTAGCCACGTTGTCTGCGACTACCGTGCCGACTACTGGCTCTGCGGTCTTCCTATGAAGCGATACCTGGAGGACATCCTGCTCGGGAAGCTCGTCTATTCGGGCGATTCCGGCCGCATCTACGATCTCCCACAAACTGCTACTCCACCGCGAGAGGTCGTCATCACTCCCGATACGCCATCGGCAAGGCTCTATCTAATGGAGGGCTGGCATAAACCGGTGACTGTCAATGGGCGGAATTGCATTGCTTATGATCCATGCCGTATGACGGGCTCACACAAATCACGCATGAGAATGATATTCAGAACCGAGGAAGACGCAACGAATCTGGAGTATTCCTATCAATTCAGCCCGGCCTTCCCTGACCGCTATATCGAGACTCGCTACGAAATCGACCTGGATGGGGATCCCGTGGGCGAGTTCACTCCCAGCAGCGAAAACGGCTTCGCATTCGAGGGAGTCCATGAATTGGAACCCGCCGACGGAATTCACTACTTGACTCTCACCCCCCTCGATTTTGATCATCCCGCCTCTTCCCTCCACCCATCTGGCCTCTCAGATCGAGCGATATTCGTCGAGCAGATTCATCTGAATTGGTGATTCGTACGGCGTAAGTTCGTGCGAATTTGACGATCCTTCGTTTTTTGGGTAAAATTAATTGGGATGAGAGAGGGAAGCCTTTGCCCAGACAGCACGGATTTCATTGTTGTTACGGCAAATGGGCCTGCCCAAGATTCCACCCAAAGAAGATGTTGGCTATCCGTCGATTTTTTTGTCGAGGGCTATCTCAGGTTTTCTATACGCCTGTACTTAAGGAGGGCACAAAAGGTGAGGCGCAAATTCTTCTCGTTGGGCTTGATATTCACATTACTGAGCCTGCTTTCAATCACTGGGTGTTTGGCCGACTCAGACAGCTGGGATGAGATCGGACTGGATGTCGAATCCATTTATGCCGCGTCCGGGACGCAGACGAATCCAAGGATTGAGAACGACATACTCGTTTTCGAGAATCAATCCGACAAGCGAATATATTACTACAACTACATGAATGATGGGGTCGTAGGGCCATTTGCGTCGGCTGGAGGGACCGAGCAGCAGCTCCCCGATGTCTATTGGAGGACAATTTGCTTTGCGGAGAAGCGGTCAACTGGGGACAGGTGGATCGTAGTCCATGATATCGATGACAGCAGCCAAGATTACATGAATCCCATGTCCGGAGTTCATCAATACAGCCCCCGGATATTCGATAAATATGTGGTCTGGCATGACGATAGGTCCGGCTCTGCTGTTGACCCCAACGTCTATCTCTTCGATATCGAGACCGATACGGAATATGAGATAGACACCTCGAGCAGAAGGCAGCAGTGGGCCGACATCGATGACTGCCGAGTGGTTTATGAGACTCAGCTTGCACATCCCGGTCTTAGCGACATCGCGATGTATGACTTCAACGGAACGACGCCCGAAAATGGGACCAGATACTCGGTTTGCTCGGGTAGCTGGCTCTCGGAGCGACCCTCTGTTCACGGCAAGCGTGTCGTGTGGCAGGACAATAGGAATGGCAATTATGATATCTACATGTGGGATCTGGACAGGGATTCGGGCGATCGCGAAGTTGCCATTTGCACACATTCCGGCAATCAAATGTATCCACAGATCTATGGTGACTTTGTTGTTTGGCAGGACACCAGAAGCGATGATGCGGGTCCGGGCATCTATCTGCAGGATCTGACGACTCTTGGTGTGGACCCGGAGATCTGTGTCGCCACCGTCGCTAGCGCTGAATATCCCGCGGTCTATGAAGACAGAGTCGCCTTCACAAACGGTGATATATATCACGCGCTTACACCATGTAGCACTCATTTGCTGGTACCCGATGATGGCGGTGACGTCGAGGTCGAG
>JAFGIT010000213.1 GCA_016929465.1 Candidatus Coatesiibacteriota bacterium
CGAATGCCGCGAGTGACCACGCTCCCGCGATAAAATATGCATATGCCCTCAAGGCTCCGAGGTCATCGCCCATCGCTCGATTGGCCTTCACTCGCTCTAAAAGCCGCCTACCAAAGCCCAACTGACTGTGCCTCTCCATGGCTGCTCATTCCTCGCGTGGAGGCTCCCCTCGGGCCCTAAGCCTCTCGTGGTCCTCCATTTCGATGTCTCCCTTGAGCCTCTCCGTGTTTTCAATTGCCTTGACGATCATCCCCACGAGGATGTACCCAGCGGCGGAAACGCCAAACACGAGGAAGTAGGCCTTGGCGGCTGGCCAATTCCAATGAGCTCTGAGCGGATACGCTGTCGGAAAGGTCCAGATGATCGCGAATAGAAGCAGAATCCTGCTCCTCGACTCGTCCCAACGCCTGAGCCCAAAATACGCTAAGAATAGCCAAACGGCGGCCATGACGATGTACCAGCATGTATAGAGGGTGGTCCTGTCGAGGAAGAAACCGAGAAAACCAGGCGCTACGAAGACTACGGGAAGCCCGACGAATATCAGCACCAGTCCGGGGATTATAATCAGGCTATCTTTGCCATTTCTAATGCCGAGGTAGATGAGGATGCAAAGAAAGGCGAGGAGCCCCAGGGGGAGAAGAACGCAGGTCAGGAACTCGCACGGGGTCTCACTCGGATCCATGGTTACCCTCGGATATCAAATTGAAATCCTACGTAGCAATATCGCATCGGATAAGATCGCCGAGAATACGGCCTATTGTCAAGCTCATCGGCAATATCAGCATTCGCCGCACAGGACATCCCACACCCATGCAAGCAAATCAACGACTGCACATTCCGCCGCAACGATCAAAGACGCGATCAGGATCCTCTCTCCGGTTGACTGATTTTTCGGAGTAAGATGTCCATAGACCACGGGAGCAGCGCAGAGAAGTGAATATATGACCAGCGATTTTCCTGACATCTCATTCTTCCCAGGGAGGCTTGGGCGTTGTATCAATCTGCCGGTGTATGCTTCTGTAGAAAGCGGCACGACGCTCATTCGCCGCCTCGATTTGGCTGCGGACCGTCGCCCAGATGATGAGTGCTAATGCCGATATAGCAGTGGTCGTCATGATGGCGTTTTGAATATCCCATTCCAATAGGCCGACCAGCACATAAGATGGAAGGGCAGCCCAGACCATCGCCAGGAAAAAGAGCGCCTTGCCAACCCATTCTCTCTTATGCTTGAAGGCCAGATGCGAGAGCAGAATCCAGATGCCGAGATACACGGCGAAGACGAGTCCGACTGCCAGTTCAATCGGAAGAAAGATAAAGGCCCCGAAGAGCAATATAGGGACGACCATAATTGCAGCCAGGAACACTCCTCGCATCCCCAATATGGACAGGAACCAGCTCTGGTTCTTTAGGCCGCTACGGAGAAGAAATATCCCTATTAGAAGACCGGCAACAGCAAAGCCTACCAATTTCAGAGCTTCCATCGGCATCTCCCGCATCCATACGGTCGTAAATCTTGCTCTCTACTTCCAGATAATCGGAATTTCCCACTGGATGTCAAGGTTAAACCTAATTTCAGGTCATCGCCCGACCGAAGAACTCTCGCCAGACTCCTTCAGAAGCCTTGGATCATGATCATATCTCATCATTCCCACGGCGGTCTAGCGGCGCTGTCTATCTCGGCGACTGCTTTTTTTGGCGCCTTTCCCTCGCTGCCCTGAGTTGCTTGCGCACCCAAAGGACGAATCTGCCGAGGAGCAGGAGAGAGGCAGACATCCCCATCACCGCGCAGCAAGCCCGCCAGGGCTTCCATTCGAGGAACAATATCATTGGGATCGAGAGAGTGGCGGACCAGAGCATAGCAGCCGCAAACAGCAACTTGCCCGACCAACTCGCCCTGTGCCTGAAGGCGAAGAAGGCCAGAATGAGCCACACCGCGGCTGCCGATGGTGCGAACGCCTGTGGGACGTAGAGGAGAATCGTCAGCGACAGATACAGCAGACTGATAAGAAAGCACACCACGGATACTGTGAGGCAGCAAGCCGTGTGATCGATCATTCGCAAGTTTCGCTCCTTTATCTGATCGCGCAACCACCTCACACTAAGCCACAGGGCGAGAGCAGAAAACAGGAACAAAGGGATGAGAGCTCGGAGAATTGCTGTCAGGATATTCGCCAGTTCGTCAGGCAATTGATTGTCCTCTCAGATCAGATGTCGAACAGACTGATTGGAATCAGATCGAGCTCATCCCGCACTGCACCATCCAGGAGATACTCCATCGTGGTGCGATCCAGTTTGGCTGCCCCGCTGGCTCTAACAGCGATGCTGGCCTTGATCTCAGCCAGCCGTTCCTTTTCGATGCAGCTTCTGGCGATCTTGAGCAGTCTCTGGTCGATCGAGGCGAGCTGAATCTGCACTCGCTCGAGCCATTTATCCTTCCTCGCAGCCCTGGTTTTCTCCAGCAGAGTCTTGAGTTCATTGGAGAGATTCTCGACATCGCCCTTCCTGGCGGCGAATTCAGATGCGGAAAGCAGTGCATCGAGCTCTTTCGAGAGCGTCTCGAGTCGATTCAAGACGTAATAAGTCTCTGCATCAACCGGATCGGGGCGGGGCACACCGTCGGTCATCTTGGCAATCTCATCAGGGAAAAGGCTCTGCGCCTTCTCATGCGATTTGAGCGCCTGCCTGACCGGTTTCTCGCAGTATTGGAGTGTTATTCGGACCTTCTTGAACTCTCGACTGCTCTTGTGGATATGTCTTAGAGCCTTGTCGATGCCTCTGAAGACGACCATGAGCGGGATCTCGTCTTGATGCCACTTCTCCGCAACCGTCCATTCCTTCGGGGAGAGGAATATGGGCGAAAGCCTGACCTGCGCCATATAGTCCTCGATCGCCCGCAAGTATTCATCCTGTCTTCTATCTGTTCTTTTCATAGATGATTCGGATGCCCTTCAAGGTCAAATGGGGATCGACCGTGTCGATGATCTCGGTCTCCTTTGCAAAGAGCACTGCAAGCCCGCCGGTCGCGAACACCTGGGGTGGCTTTTTGAAGCTGAGCTCCTCGGTGATCCGCCGAATCATCCCCTCGACGATGCAGAGATGGCCATAAAACAGGCCCGATTGGATGCTAGACACAGTTGTCTTGCCAATGACCTTAGCCGGTTTCCTTATCTCCACCCTCGGCAGCTTGGCGGTTTTCTCGAAGAGCGCGTCTGCGCTAATCCCGATCCCCGGGACGATGCTCCCGCCGAGGTATTGCCCTGTCTCGGAGATGGCACAGAAAGTGGTAGCGGTCCCGAAGTCGACGATTATGACGGAGCCATGCACAGCCTCATAGGCAGCGATGGAGTTCGCTATCCTGTCCGAGCCAACCTCTGCAGGATTCTCGTAGAGAATTGGCATGCCTGTCTTAACCCCAGGCCCGACAAGCAGAGCGCTCAATCCGAATAGATTCTCTGCGGTCTTCACAAATATATGGGAAAGCGGCGGGACCACCGAACAGATACCGACGCCGCGAATGTCTTTTGGGCCAAGTCCGGCCTGCGCAATCAGCGAGCCAACCAGAAGCGAATATTCATCGCTCGTCTTGCGAATGTCGGTCGCCAGGCGCCAGTGAAAGTCGAGCACATAACCTTCGAATAGCCCGATAACGGTCTGCGTATTCCCAATATCTATGACCAGGAGCATATAGTGCCCTCCATTACTTCCAGTACGTCCCCATTGGAATTCCGCAGCAGGAGGGCCCCCTGCTCGCTGATCCCGGTACATTTTCCGCTGACGATCCCATCCTTTGTCTGAGCCTGGATCTCCCTTCCCATAAGGAGACTCCTCCTGTTGAAGGCGTCGATAATGGCGTTCAGGTCCATCACCTGCAGCCGTTGATACCACGTCGTGAATGATCCCAGTATCGCGGTCAGAAGCTCCGTAGGCTGTGGAGCACACCCGACGAGGTCGGAGAGCCAGATCGCTCTCTTGCGGACAAGCGGAGACACTTCTTCTCCTCCTCTACTGACATTGACGCCAATGCCTGCCAGTGCGTAATTGATCTTCTCCCCGGAGATGCTCGTATCGATCAGAACACCGCCGACCTTCTTCCCGGAGACATAAATGTCATTTGGCCACTTGATCTGTGTCGTCGAAAGCATCGAGAGCTCTATCGAGTCCGCAATGGCGAGCGCAACTGCGATTGCGAGCAGTGGAATATGTCTAACCGTTATTCGAGGGCGCAGGGCGACCGTGAAATAGAGCCCTCCTTCGGGCGAAAACCATTCATTCGCATATCTGCCTCGGCCTGCCGTCTGCTGCTTTGCTATGACCACGGTCCCCTCCTCGACCTCATCTCCCATGAGCTCCTTTGCCACTTCATTCGTTGAGGTGACTTCGTCATACCATTTGAGAGAAAGCCTGAGCGGGGCGGTCTGAATTCCCCTGGGTTCGTCATCGCAGCCATTCAGAAGGTTGATCTTGGAGCAGAACATCAGAGCTTTAGTTCGGATATCCTGTCGTGAACGAGTGCATAACGTCGGGATAGCTCAGCGACGATCTCTTCGGGGAGCGCAGGGGCTGGAGGTTCCTTGTCCCAGCCGCTCTTAACGAGATATTCGCGGACGAACTCCTTGTCATACGGTACTCCGCGATTGCCGTCAGTATAATCCGAATTGAGCCAGAACCGAGAAGAATCCGGGGTCAACATCTCGTCCATCACGCAGACGTCTTTGCGGCGGTTATATCCGAACTCGAATTTGGTATCGACCAGGACGAGCCCCGCCTGACGACAGGCTCGCCGCCCGAAGTCGTAGAGCTCTAGCGACATCGATTTCACCGTCTCAGCGTCCGCCTCGCCTATGGCGGCCTGCATGGCCTCAAAGCCGACTGGCTCGTCATGGCCAACTTCGGCCTTTGTCGTCGGAGTGAAGATTGGGGGTTCTATTTTGTCCCCAAACTGAAGCCCTTCATCGAGCTTCACACCATTGACCGTTCCGCTCTTCTGATACTCCCTGAAAGCGGAACCACACAGGTAGCCACGAACGATGCACTCGAAGGGAATCGGGTCCATTCGCTCGATGAGCATCGTCCTGCCATCGAGAATCTCCAATATCTCCTCCTCGAGGTCCATGAAATCCTGGGGCCTCGTCGAAATGAAATGATTCGGGCAGACTTCCTGTGTCTCCTGGAACCAGAACTTCGAGATGCCCGTGAGCATTCTGCCCTTCGAGGGAATGTCGTTCGGTAATACCAGGTCAAAGGCCGATATGCGGTCCGTCGCGACCATCACCATCACCTTGTCCGTGAAGTGAAACATCTCCCGGACCTTGCCGCTTTTTATGTGCTCGAGATCTGCCACCGATCTGAGGCCATTTAATATCTGCTCTGAGTTCATGGATATGCTCCCTATTATATTTGCTTCAGCGGGGCAGCAGCCCCTCATCCAGCCCGATTAGGTCTCGGTATCTTAACTCGATTATAGAATAAGATGCCCCTATTTCTGTAGGGGGATTCTCAGGATATACAAAATACCATCTCGCCG
>JAFGIT010000214.1 GCA_016929465.1 Candidatus Coatesiibacteriota bacterium
AGTCATCTCTGATACGCGGAAACACAATCAGTGAGAATCTCATAAGCGGGATATTTATCGGCTATACAGATGATTCCGTGATTATCGAGGAGAACATGATCGAGGGCAATGTGAAGCATGGTATCGATTGTGAAAACAGCTCAACGAGAATCGAGCATAGCTCGATCAACTCGAATGGCTGCGCCGGCATCCGCTATCGCAATGGTTCTCCAACAATCGAGTGTAATGTGATTTCAGGCAATCAAGGAGATGGCGATTCTGGTGGCGGCATCCTCTGCGATTGGTTTGGCACATCGGGAAGAGTGCTAATAATCGGCAACCTGATCGAGGGCAATAGCTCCTATAGCGGAGGCGGGATCTCATGCTACTCGGCTAGAGATAATTCGCCGATTATAACGCACAATTCGATTAGAAATAACTCGGCTGCCCTGGGCGGCGGGATATACTGCGATTGGGGGAGTTCGCCGCTCATTTTCAATAACTTGATTTGCGGCAATCAAGCCACCGACGCCGGTGGGGGCCTCTTCTGCGAGGACTTGTGCTCACCGACTCTCCTGAATAACACGATAGCAGGCAATACCGCCCAGAACGGTCCGGCCGGGATATTCTCCTATGCCATGCATAGCCTCGTCGTTAAGGACAACATACTCTGGGGAAATACCTCCGTCGCGGGGCCCGGCGACCAGCTACTGCCCGATTACGGCGAGATCACTTTCAACTGCATCCAGGACTGGTCAAATGGCGGAAATAGCAACATCTCGGCAGATCCGATGCTCGTCGATGGCCCCCTCGGTGCATACTACCTCGATCCATCAAGCCCGTGTATCGATGCCGGAAGCCAATCGGCAGAGGACGCCAGCCTCTCTGAAATGACCACTCAGGCAGACGGCACGCCCGACACCGGCACCGTTGATATGGGATTTCATTATCCGGTCCCGGAGGAATAGGAGCGATCACAATTTGCGATGCACGCAAGAACTGGTGGCGATTTGAACCTGGAGCATATTGGTCGAGGTCTCATTCTTGACTTCGCCCTTTTTCAATGGCTATATTCGCGGAGACCGCAGCAGTATTGCCGTCCATCTTATGGAAATAATCCAAAAGGAATCTCGAGAGAAGATAACCATAATGGCTGATGTTGTATTGGTGGAGCCGATCTTTGGGCACTGGGACTCGCTAAGGACCAAGCCCACCCCTCCGCTCGGGCTGCTCGCGACCGCGCGATACGTCGCACGCGAATTCGAGACGGTCCTAATCGACGAGAGGCTCGATGAGAATTGGCGAGAGAGCCTCAAGAAAGAGCTCGACAAATCGCCCCTGTGCGTGGGCATTCACAGCCTGACCGGCAACCAGATCAAGCACTCGCTCGACGTCGCCAAGTTCATCAAGGACAACTCGGAGGTCCCCGTCGTATGGGGCGGTGCGCATACGACACTTCTCCCGGAGCAGTCGATCTCGGATCCCTGCGTCGATATCATCGTCGAGGGCGAGGGCGAGATGACATTCCTGGAGCTCGTGACCGCGCTCAAAGGCGGCAATGACCTGAAGGATGTCCCGGGCCTTTGGATAGAGCGGGATGGCAAGCCTCATTACACGGGACCACGTGACCTGATCGCGATGGACGAACTGCCCGAAATGCCTTATGACCTCGTCGACTTCAGGGACTATCTGCCACTCGAATTCGAGAAGCCCACGTTCTACATCGAGAGCTCACGCGGCTGCCCTAATAACTGCACGTTCTGCTACAACAAGGTCTTCCACAAGCGCAGATGGAGGGCGTTCTCCGCCGATGTCTTCGTGGAGCGCATGTTGAAGGCAGCCGAGAGGTTCGACGCAAAGCACTTTTATATCGTCGATGAGAACTACTCTGTCGATACGAAACGTGTGAAGCGAATATCGGAGGCACTCGTCGGCGCGGGCATCACCTGGACCACGACCGGCGGCCACATCCCGGAGATGTCAACGTTGAGCGACGAAGACTTCAAGCTGCTCGAGAAAAGCGGCTGCAGAAGGCTCTATTTCGGCGTCGAATCGGGCTCGGAGCGAATACTAAAGCGGGTCGGCAAGAAGCTCAAAATGGAACAGCTATTCGACGTCAACAAGCGCCTCTCGAAGGTCGATATCATACCTCGCTACAGCTTCATTACCGGCCTCCCTTATGAACGCGAGGCGGACCTGAAGAAGACCGTAGAATTGATCATGCGAGTCATGCACGAGAATCCGAAGGCGACCATCACAGCGCTTGCGACATACATCCCATATCCCGGCTCCGACCTCTACGAGGACTCACTGCGCTATGGCTTCGAGGAGCCGAAGACGCTGGCTGAATGGGGCGAGCTGAAGATGGAGCGGAGCAATATGCCCTGGCTCTCGAGAAGGGACAAGCGAGTGCTCGAGAGCTTGTATTTTCTCTCCTTCTTCATCGATTCGAAGGCCAAGGACTTCGTCTGCACCAAGCTCCTGACGCTCCTGGCTACAATCTACCAGCCGATCGCGCGCTATCGTATGAAGCACTTCTTCTTCGGGATGATGCCCGAGATGAAGATGTCACAGAAATACCTGGAGAGAGCGAATTGACAATGCGGGAGGGACTCAATGTAGGGGCTGGCCCTGAAAACTGTAACATAAGTCATCTCGCAAGGGGATCGGCGAATGACTCGTACTCGACGCACACCACCTGTAGGGGCTGGCCTTGTGCCTGCCCGAATACGTGGATGGGCGGGGACAAGCCACCGCCCCTACGCGACACGAAATCCGAATTATTGAATAGCCCCCTTGTGCCTGCCCTCTCAAATGAGCGGGCTTCGATGTCCGCCAAATGCACTGCCAGCAGCCGGCGGTCCGACCCGATTTTGGCATTAGCATTTCGATTGGCCATTTCATTTTCGCATGGCATTATATCAGTCAATAAAATCGATCAGCGGCACGCCCGGCGCAGATTGTCATGGAGTAACTGGTCTTTTTAGGGGTCATTATGAGCGAAAAGAGAAGAAGAGCGCACATAGTCGGCGCTGGAATTAGTGGTCTGACGGTTGGCCATGAGCTTGCACGGCGCGGATTCGAAGTTGTTCTCCTCGAGAAGTTGAGCGAAGTGGGCGGTCTCGCGAGAACATTCAGGTATGGCGATTTCTCCTTCGATATCGGACCCCACAGGTTCCATACGGACAGGGAGCACGTGGGCGAATTCATCGAATCTGTCCTGGGCGATGAAGGGATAGCGATTCCCAGGTACTCGAGTGTCTATCTTTTCGGCAAGTATCATCAGTGGCCGCTGAGGCCCAAATCGCTATTCAGACTCCCTAAGTCGGTTCTCATCAAGTGCTTCTTCGACCTATTTCGCCGCCCGAAGTTCACGACCGAGCGATTTGATGATTATATCAAGAGCAAATACGGCCAGACCCTGTATGAGGTCTTCTTCCATGATTATACGGTGAAATACAATTGGACAGATCCGTCGAAACTACACGCGCACTGGGCGTCCGCGAGCATCGATAGGGCCATCATCGACAAACGCGCTTCGATGAACTCGCTCTGGGACACGCTGAAGGTGACACTGCTACCGAAGCCCGTTACCACGCAGTTCTTGTATCCCAAGCACGGCGTTGACGTGTTCTGCAGGAAGCTCAGGGAGAGCATAGAAGCGCAGGGTGGTCGCATCGTATGTGGAGTAAAGAACATCGAGCTCGAGTCCGCCGACAAGAAGGTCAAATCGATTGAATACGATGGTCAAAAGGACGATGTCGATGTTCTTGTCTGGACGGCGCCTCTCCCGCTTCTGGCGGAGAAGATGGGTATCGATAAGCCCAATCTGAGGTATCTCTCCCTTGTCGCCTATAATGTAGAGATTGACCACAAGGCTACGCTTCCCGACCAGTGGATCTACTACCCGAGCAAAGGCCTCGACATTGCGAGGGTCTCATTCCCCGAGAACTTCAGCCCGTTCATGGTTCCCGAAGGAAAGGGCGGCATCTGTATCGAGATTACGACGCTTGGCCCGCCGTCCATGGATTACGCCGAATCGAAACGAGAGAGCATCATAAACGATATGGAGAAGGTCGGTCTATCGACTCGGTCGAATATCCTGAACGTCCATATCGAGCTGGTTGAGAACACTTACCCGCTCTACGAGCTAGGCTACGTCCAGGAGAAGGAGCGGTTCAACAAGGCGCTCAGCAAGTTCGGAAATGTTCATCTTGCGGGCAGAACCGGTCTTTTCTGGTATAACAACATGGACAACTCCATAGAGCAGGCACTTCAGCTGGCGGAGGAAATCTCTCCGGAAGGCAAGGGGCAGACCTAGGCGAATGCCGGAGCAGCCCTTCAGATCTGGCTATGTCTCGATCATCGGCCGACCAAACGTCGGCAAGTCAACGCTCATCAACCTGATCGTCGGCAAGAAGATCGCGATTATCTCGGACAAGCCGCAGACCACGCGCAATCGCATCCTGGGGATCAAGACGCTTCCGGAGGCGCAGGTTATTTTTATCGACACTCCGGGCATACACAAGCCGCCGAAGCTAATGAACAAGGTAATGGTCAAGATCGCTCTACAGGCGATGTCCGACATGGACGCGATCATCTTCGTGACCGAGATCAAGCGCAAGACGCATCCGCAGGACCTTTTCATCCTGAAGAGCCTCGGCCGGGTGAAATGCCCGGTGGTTCTCGCAATAAATAAGTGCGACCTATTGCCCCAGTACCCCGAGATGAACATCCAGCAGATGACCGAGAATTATCAGTCGCTGCTTTCTTTCAATGGGATATTTCACATCTCTGCTCTCACAAATACCAACGTCGATTCGCTTCTCGATAGGGTCGTCGGCTTGCTGCCAGAGGGGCCGATGTATTATCCTGAGGATACTGTCACCGATCTCTCGGAGGAGTTCATTCTCGCTGAGATAATCCGCGAAAAGGCGCTGCTTCTGACACGCCAGGAGCTGCCTTACTCGACGGGCGTGCTTGTGGAATCGATTGAGGAGGACGACAGGGAAGAGGAGACGCTGGTGGTTATCCACGCGACTATCTACGTTGAACGTCCGAGCCAGAAGGCGATCGTGATAGGCAAGGGCGGCCAGATGCTCAAGAACATCGGGACGCAGGCCAGGAAGGAGATGGAGGCGATCTTCGGCCTCAGGGTCTTCCTCAAGCTATTTGTCAAGGTCAAGGAGAAGTGGACTGAGAATGCGATGATATTGAAGAGGATGGGGCTTTGAGCCTGCTGCATAGACTCAGAAAGAAACTCCTGCTCGCGGTGATTCTCGGCGCGGCCGTATTCTTGGGAATCTCGATCTACACGGGCTTCGACAAATTCACTCGCTCGCTCGCTAACTTCAACCTCTGGTATCTCCCGCTCGTCATCGTCCTCGTCGTCCTGAATTACATCCTCAGGTTCTGCAAATGGCACTACTAC
>JAFGIT010000215.1 GCA_016929465.1 Candidatus Coatesiibacteriota bacterium
ATCCGAACGACTACTCATCGATCGTTCGGCTTGAGGGCGAGGCCGACGCCACGATCTTGGAAGAGCCATCGTGCCCACTCGCCGGATGCGTCTCGTCGCTGAAGGCCTCCAATGGACAGATCTACGTCGGTCTTTCGGGATTCGAGACGGGGCTTTCAATATACGGCGGCGTCTCCTGGCAGGGCTTCGACTACCGCAATTCACCGATGGACTACGACGGCGTATCTGACCTCGCTGTGGAATCTGGCACGCTCTGGGTCGGAACTCAATACGACGGAGTGTGGTCTCAATCAGCTGGCGGACTCAGGCACTATGCAACTGACGACGGTCTCGTATCCGACCTCGTCGCATCCATCTCCCCTGCTGAGTCCGGTCTATGGGTCGGTCATTCGCCGATATGGGACGGCTACTGGCACCGAGGTGGAGGGGCATCATATTACGACGGCACATCTTGGCAGTCATTCGGCTTTGGCACGCCGCTCGAAGCGAGATTCGTCAACGCGATATGCGAGAAAGACGATGGCACCGTGGTGTTCGGGACCGGCTATCCGCTCGGGAATGGGGACGTGCTCCTCAAAACCGGGGACGAATGGCTGGCAGTCTCCGGAGTGGGACCGGTCACGTTATCCAACATCATCTGCGGGACGGTCGATGCCGACGGAAGGGTCTTGCTCGGGACAGAGCGGACCGGCCTGGTGATGATCGACGGCGATGAGTGGCTGATAATCTCTGCGGAGGATGGAATCCCGAGCGATAGGGTACTCGCCCTGGAACCTACGAGTTGCGGAATGGTCGTCGTGAGCTGCGGGGATGTTCTAACACCGCAATATGTAGCCGGCGGGATCTGCCTGCTGAATGGCCGCGATGTCTGGATTCCGCCGGAGGCGCTGGTTCCGATCGACTCGTCGGTGACCGCGATCAGCATCGACGAATCGGCCGGCGAGTGGTGGTTCGGGACAGAGACTGGCGAGATATTCCGCTACTCCGAATAGCAAATCCGCCCGGAAGACAAGGTCGATAATTCCACGCCCAAATCGCTTCCCAGGTGGCATGTGACCATATCATGGGAACCGGGCGCTATGCCTCTGCTTTGATTTGAGATTCTATCCCCGCCCTGTATTATTTCGGATTAGAATTCATGGTATGTTCACTGGTGGCTTGGGTGCTAATTCGGACCCAGCGGGAGAGAATACGGACGTGGAACAGGGCAACATTACCCGAGAGGATTTGGCCAGGAGCTTGTGTCAGGCTCACGGCGGGCTTTCGCTCAATGAGTCTCATGCGCTAGTCGATGCTATCCTGGACGCGGTACAGGAGGGACTTGATGCTGATGGCAGGGTCAAGATCAGGGGATTCGGGACGTTCGAGGTCGTAAGGCGGGAGGCCAGAACCTCGAGACACCCCAAGACCGGTGAACTGCTGCAAATCCCGGAGTCGAACACCGTCCGGTTCCGGCCCAGCAGAAAATTCTTCTCGAATTGAGGACTGAGACGAGGCCTTTTTGGGGTAAGATAGCTTGGGAAGTATGTTTTACAAAATAGGAGCGGTCAGCAAGATGACCGGCGTGGATGCGACCACGCTCAGATACTGGGAGAAGGAATTCAAGCATCTGAAACCCCAAAAGAGCAAATCGGGACAGAGAATATATAGCGGGGACGACCTGGAGCTCGTCCTCAAAATAAAGAAGTTGTTGTACGAGGAGGGCTATACAGTCAGCGGCGCGAGGAAGAAACTCAACTCTCCCCCCGCCAAGAATGCTGCGATAGATCCTCCTGAAGATCAAAATACGGCCCCTGTTCACGCCAACCGTATCAGGAAAGCGCGGCAGTTGGCACGCGAGATTTTAGAGATTCTCGATAGTTAATCGATATTGGAGTGAAGTAATGGCGACAAAGGTCTTGGTTACGGGTGGCGCGGGTTTCATCGGCTCTCACCTTGTCGATCGCCTTCTTGAGGGCGGTTACGAGGTCACGGTCTATGACAGTCTCGAGAAGCAGGTTCACGGGGAGGACCAGAAGATCCCCGATTATCTCTCGAAGAAGGCGGAATTCATCAAGGGCGACGTCCGCGATCGAGATTCCCTATATAAAGCCATAAAGGGCAAGCAGGTCGTCTTCCACGAGGCGGCTGCGGTCGGAGTCGGCCAGTCGATGTACGAGATCGCAAGATACACCGACATCAACACGATGGGCGGCGCCATCCTGCTCGACATCCTCGCAAACGAGAAGCACCAGGTCGAGAAGGTCCTGGTCGCATCCTCCATGTCGATATACGGCGAGGGCAAATACGACTGCAAGAAGTGCGGCGCGATTTTCCCCAAGCTCAGGCCGGAATCGCAGATGGCAGCAGGCGATTGGGAGATGCACTGCCCGAAATGCGGTGCACACGCAAAGCCACTTCCGACAGACGAGGAGAAGCCGCTCTATCCGACCTCCATCTACGCGGTCAACAAGCGGGACCACGAGGAGATGTTCATCAGCACGGGAGTAGCCTACAAGCTGCCCACCGTAGCCCTGCGATACTTCAACGTATATGGCCCGAGACAGGCACTCTCGAACCCATACACCGGCGTGTGCGCCATCTTCGGCAGCCGAATACTGAACGATCACTCCCCGATCATCTTCGAGGATGGACTCCAGAGCCGCGACTTCATCAACGTGCGTGACATCGCCGAGGCGAATGTCCTCGCGCTCGAGAGCGACAACGCGGACTACCAGGTCTTCAACGTCGGCTCCGGAAAAAGCATCTCGGTGCTCGAGATAGCGAACATCCTGATCGATCGCGTCGGGAAGGTCGATGGACTCGCTCCGCAGATCGTCAAGAAGTTCCGTGCGGGCGACATCCGTCACTGCTTTGCCGACATCACTAAGATCAAGACGCTGCTCGGGTTCAAGCCAAGCATCTCCTTCGAGGATGGCATGACAGAGCTGACGGAATGGGTGGCAAGCCAGACAGCCGACGACAGCGTTGAGAAGGCGCTCGAGGAGCTCAAGAAGCGGAACCTGACGAGCTAGCAGCTCCTGCTCGCCGTCGCGTGC
>JAFGIT010000216.1 GCA_016929465.1 Candidatus Coatesiibacteriota bacterium
ATCAGTCCCTGGATGGGGTTTTATGTTGCCATTCGCACGATAATGCTCGAGGCTTGCTGGAATAACAAAGGCAAGCAGAATCTCGGCTTCTGCTTCTCACTCTTGCCAGCACTGAAGCGACTTTATTCGGGAAATAATTTGCGGGAAGCCGTGCAAAGGAACCTGTCAACATTCAACACAAATCCCTGTTTCTCGGGCTTCATCGCCGGGGCCGTTATTGACCAGGAGGAGATGAGCCAGATTGAGGAAAATGCGCACCCATCGGGAATAGATAGGCTGAAGTCGATGTTGGGAGGCACCTTTGGCGCGCTCGGCGATGATTTGATGTGGTTCTCGCTGAAGCCTTTTCTGGGCACGCTCGCGGTCCTCTTGTTTCTTCTAGGCTGTGAGTGGTCGTTCGTTCTCATGGTCGCACTGTTCTCTGCGGCGAATCTGACGCTTCGGCTCAAAGGGGTTGCGCTGGGCCTGAAAGGTGTCCTGGCAATTCAGCAGTTTCTCCAGAAATTGAGGCCTAGCCGGATTGCGACCGAGCTGAAGAGAGCCACTTGCGTCCTGCTGGGTGCCATAATTGGGATTATTATACTCGCTTCGCCTGAGCAGAGAGCGACCTACACGTCCGGTTCCTGGATCTGGGCATTCTCGATCTTGCCTGTCGCAGCCATCAGCTTTTTGCTCAGGTCAAAGAACGTCTCGTCAGGGAAGATCGGTGCAGGTCTCTCTGTGCTGCTCTTGGTCGGGATTCTGCTAAGTTGACTGCCCTGTATGCTCAGGAGAAGGATTGATGCTGGAGAAGAAAGTCTATATCAAGGATGAGTTTGGCATGCACCTGCGGTCGATCATGACGCTGGTGGAAGCTGCTAAGGCCTTCGAAGCGAGCATTAGCGTGAGATTCGGCGATGAGGTCGCTGACGGGAAGAGCCCTTGGGCTCTGCTTGCCCTCGGTGTCGTCGCGGGTAGCCAGATAACATTCTGTGTGGAAGGTCCAGACGAGAAGGACGCAATGGCGAAGATGCTATATCTTGCGGAGAATGGCTTTACGCCTCAGGGAGGGGCCAAGTAAGGCGGATGAAGCGATTACTAGGAATAAAGGCATCACCGGGCATCGCGATAGGCCCGGCATTTGTGCTCGATCGAAGCCATCAGAAGGTCAGGAAGCGGGCAATACGGGAGAGCCGCATAGACCACGAGGTAGAGAAATTCCTTCGCGCGATCGAGAAGGCTCGAGATGAGGTCGAGCACATTCGTGCAAGCCTCGGAAGCGACAAAGCAAAGGAACTCTCGACGGTCCTGCAGACCCATGTAATGCTTCTGCACGACGAGGCGCTCAAAGAAGATGTGATAAAGATCATCCGCAACGAAAAGGTAAATGCCGCCTGGGCGGTCTCGAAGCACATCGGCCGATTCAATGAAATGCTCGCGAATCTCGATAACGAGCACCTCTCCAGCAGAATAGCCGACCTGAACGATATCAAGAGCCGTCTGCTCCATAACCTCGGCGTCGATGCGAGGGTCTCTCGTCTCGATGAAGCGCCGGAAGGCTCAATCGTCGTAGCCCAGGACATAACTCCATCCGAGGCTGCGCAGATCGATACTTCCCGAATCATCGGCTTCGTGACTGAACTCGGAAGCAGGACATCTCATTCCGCGATCATGGCAAGAACGCACGAGATACCTGCTGTCGTCGGAGCCACCGGAGTTCTTCAGGATATTCAGCACGGGACCAGGATGATCGTCGATGGCCTTTCGGGCAAGGTCTATATATCTCCCACCAAGAGGCACATCGAGGAATATCAGGCCAAAGAACGGGCGTTCAAATACTACGTCACCGAGCTACTTACCGCGGCAGACCTGCCTGCTGAAACAAGGGATGGCTTCAGAATAGCGATAGAGGCGAATATCGAATCACCGGCGGATATCGAGACCTCTCTGCTCCATGGGGCCATGGGGATCGGATTGTATCGGACCGAGTACCTCTTCATGGAGCGCAGACATATCCCGAGTGAAGAGGAGCATTACCAGGCATACAGATCAGTCGCGGAGCAAATAGCACCTTATTCGGCAACGATAAGGACAATCGATATCGGCGGGGAGAAACTATTCGACGCCGTTGACCTGCCGCCGCAGCGGAATCCAGCGCTCGGGCTGCGTGCAATTCGCCTGTGCCTCTCGAGGCCATATATGCTGAAGGATCAGATCAAGGGAATTCTCAGGGCCGGCATTTACGGCAACCTGAAGATCATGTTCCCCATGATAAGCGGCATCGAGGAGCTCAAGAGGGGCAAGGAAGTGATCGAAGAGTGCGCGAGAGAGCTCAAGAAGGACGGGATACCCTTCAATGCCGATATCGAGGTCGGAATCATGATTGAGATCCCATCAGCGGCTGTGACTGCAGACATACTTGCCACGGAATGTGATTTCTTTAGCATTGGGACTAATGACCTCATACAATATTCCATAGCAATCGACCGTGCGAATGAGGAAGTAGCGTACTTGTATGACCCGTTGCATCCCGCCATTCTCAGGATAATAAAAATGATAGTTGATTCTGCCCATGCCAAGAACGTTCGTGTGGGGGTATGTGGTGAGATGGCTGCGGAGCCTCTATATGTCTTAATGCTCCTCGGTCTCGGCGTTGATGAGCTAAGCATGAATCCGATAGCGATTCCGGCTGCCAAGAAGATTGTGAGGAGTTCGGAGCTCTCGGAAGCGCTCGAGATAGCTCGAAAGGCGCTATTCTTCGGCACCTCGGATGAGATCGAGGCGTATATCTATCGCGTGATGTCGAAGAGATTCCCCCAGGAGATAGCCTCTCTGGTCTTCTAATTGGTGAGTCTCAATGGATCTCCGGGGAGCTGGAGTTCGGTTCGCCCCCGCGTCAATCCCAGCCTGCGCTATCGACCCACTTCGGATTCCGGGTGATTGGCTACGCCAGCCCCAGATCCTCGATTGCGCGCCTCAATTCATCCGCGACGGTCCCGGAATCATCTTGGCCGCAGAGGCCGCCTGCGATGAGATTTGTCTCCTCATCGAGCCAGGATATCCTTTCATGAAGGGACCTCGCCCGCTTAGTAGCCGATTCAGGGCTCGATGTCACCTCCGCCACGACGTGCTTGTAGCCCGCAGCCGCTTGCTGGATGGAGTGTTCTCTCCTCACATATTCCCTGGCGGCGCTGCCTATCGATTCCCCTTCCTTGGGATTTGACCACAGGCGTCCCATCGCGGCTGCCAGGTCCTCAGACTCGGTCGGGGAATGCTCGACGAAGGTGCAGATTTCCGGAGAAAGGTGGCAGTTGTGGACCAATCTCGTCGCAATGACCGGCCTCCCCAGAGACATCGCGGTGAGCATTGTCGCTGAAGTCTCTCGTATCTTATTGTTCCTCAGATTGAGAACGACATCCGCCGCGGCTATGCACATCAGGAAGGTCCGGTCTGTAACGTAATCCTTCAATATGACAGACCGATCAAGTCCGCGTCGCTCGATCATCGCCTTGATGTCAACGTTCGGATCCGGGGCGCCGACGAATAAGAGAATCGCATTGGGGTGTCTCTCCAGAAGTCTGGCGAAGCCGTCCAGAGCCACTTCAGGCTTCCGATGAGCGCCGGCGAAGCCAGGATGCAGCACGATGAACTTCCCGAGAGGCAGGTCGAGATTCCCTCTTGCTTGAGCCTTTTTGGGGACTTCCGAGTGCATCGGTATGCCCATGTTCAAGAGATATGCCGGCGTGCCGGGGATCGCTTCCTCAATGGCCTTCTTCACGTAGGGATTATGGACTATCGCGGCGCGGCTTTTGTGCAGCGCCAGCTCATTCATTGGGAAGATGTCGAGTAGGGGGCTAAACCGTCGGTCAGCGAGGATTAGTCGCGCAACCTCTGCCCCCCTACCAGCCCCGAGGCAGGCTCTGAGCTCTTCAGTGTAAGTGGCCTCGTCTCGCGTGGATCGCAGCATACTGGCTCGCGACGGGTGGAGATTGAAATCATGCAGCACGAGTATTCCGGGAAAATTGAAGATGTAGTGATACATGAACCTGTGGTGCAGGTCGTTTCCCATCTGATAGACGATGGCGTCATATCTTCTGGCCTTGTGCATGTGCTCGAACCGCAGGTAATTGAATACTTCGGATCGAATTCGCGACGAGACGTCCTCCCGACTGTAGTCGTCGATGAACACATCTACGTCGATTAGCTTCTCGAGTTCTGGCAGAAGATGCTCGCAATAGTCCGATATACCCGAGCGGACGGGATGAAGCACGGCAAAAAAGGCAATTCTCAAAGCAGTATCACCACTCAATCTCTCAAAATCAGTGAAAGGTCCATGTTGTAGATTGATGTCCTATTCGACCCATTATTGCCAATATCCGGCCAACTGATAATGGCTCGCGTTCTATGCTCCATTCGCTCGATCGTGCAGTCGTCATCGCGAAATACCAGAGAGCCGTTCCCCTTTCCCGAGATGTGCGCGCGAGACTGACCGGCGCCCATTTCTCCATCGAACGTGGAAGACAATGAGAGCGCGACGCCCCCGAAGAGCAAAGGGATATCCTTGACCGTGCACCGGTATTCAACCCGTCCCGGATCAATTCCAGAATTCGCTGTAAGCCCTGTACTCAGATCGGAGAGGCCGACCCAGCTATCGCCCTCTCTTATCTCGGTGGCGGGCAGACGAGGAAGGGAGTCCAGAACCGCCTCCAGAATCTGGAGCGCTGTGCCGCCAACATCTCCTTTCGCTTCTCTCTCGACGATGACTATCTCGCCGTGTTCCGTCATTCGAAACCTTATCGAAGGCAGAGATGATTTGCCGGAAGAATCGGAGATGAGGATGGAGTTGTGTGTGAGGTCCAGCCCCTGCAGGGCCAATTCCATGTCGAACCAGTCGGATTTCCTGCCGTAGCAGCGCCATAGCAATTCCCCTTCGGCTGAGAATCTCGATTCTGAGAGCAATGATGCGCTCGCATGTATCTTGTAATGCAGGGTTTTCGATACTTCGAATCCATATCGTAATCTCGCGCATCTCCAGCAGGAGATGCAGAATGAATTCGAAGTCAGGGCAACTGTCAAACTCAGAGCGAGCAGGAGGGAGGTGGCGGCGCTTCCTCTAATTCCTATAGGCCGGGGGGCCGACCTCCGTTCGGTTGCCAATGAGGTTCTGCCAGTCTGAGCCAATTAAGTCATTCTCCCACTCATGGAGTATCCTTGCATCATGCTTCTGAGTGCTAACGCAATTCGACAGTTCTGAGTAATTTCCGGCCTCATCGAATGCCTTTAGCGCAAGATAATATACAGTGTTGGGCTGAGGCAATTCAAAGAGGAGATTCTCGATTTCTCCGGGGAATGACGGCAGGTATAGAACGAGCACCGGGAAGGCCAACTCGAAATCGACGTCATTTTTTATCTCTGTGGTCGAAAGGCGGATGTCATAGCCTCTTGCGCGACCAAGGGCGCCGTCGTCGCCCGGAGCCGTCCAAGTAAGCCTCGTATGGGTCCACTCGTCATTCACTTCGGCGTTCAGGTCATCCACCCTGGACGGTGGCGTCCGGTCCTTTGTGAAGTCATAGAGCCGTAGGCAATAGACGTCATTGAACATCTCTTGATAATCGTAGCCGCAGATTATGACCATGTATCCATAGGGCCCCAATAGCCCCGATGGAACTATGGTCAAGGGAGTCCGAACCAGTGGCGATCTCGGGATGCCGGTCAGTATTGGCTCCAGATCAGTCCAATTCTGGCCGTCGATGTCATAGGAATAGATTTCATTCGAGACCGACTCGAGACGGGTCCTGCCCCCGAAGGTGATTATCCTGTTCATCGAGGGATCGTATTGCATGTCGTGTATGTAAGTCTCCATCGGAAGAGTCCCTTGCACCGGCATGGATATCCAGGTCAGCGATGCAGGCTCCATCATGTAAATGCTGCTCGATACGCCGTCCTCGCCGAAGCCACCGAAGAGGAAGGCACGATCGATTTGCTCCGCGTAGGCGATCGCGGTGAGATAGACGAACGATGGGGACGCTCCCGTACTCTGATGAGTTGACCAAACGTGTGTATCGAGGTCGAAGGCATAAAAGTCAGTGCGAAAGTCTGCCTCCGATGCCATCATGAATGCACCGTAGTAGAGCAATCGGTCTCGACGTGCATCGAGAAATCCCGAACCAATCAGCGGAGTGCCCTCTGAAGGGTCGAATATCGGTGCATCCCCAACAGGTTCATATCTCACCCATGAATGGTCGGAGAGGATGAGTTGATATACATCTCGGTCGAATGCAAGCATCCAGATGCAGTCTCTGACGGAATCGAAATGGGCGAGGCACCTGCCAAATGGCGGGAACAGGCCGGATGTCTCGATGATCTCCCAGGCCATCTTCTCCAGGTCCAGGTAATAGAGAATCCCCTCCTCTTCGTAGTCCGCGGTCCCACCCAAGAGGTAGATACGCTTGCGTGTGGGATCGAGTACGGTCTGATGATTAAATCTTGGACTGGGTGTCGGTCCCGCTGGTTCTACCTGGAACCAATCCACGTCGGAACTCGGCTCTGCAATGAGGAGCGCAGATGGCAGACCATCACGCCCGTGCTCATCATACGCCGTGATGAAGACCTCGTATTGAGTCCCGTTTTCGAGACCTCTGATTGTATAGCTCCTGTTTGGGCCCACATCGATGCCGATTGTCTCCTGTCCGGATTTGCCTCCGTCCACGCTTGCATCGATGCTCCGGTAGTGGACGCGATAGCCTCGAACGAAGAGATTTTCTGGAGCAGACCATTCGACGAGCGCAGAGCGGTCCCCGGCGACGATTGTCGCAAGCGTCGGCGCGTCGATCAATTCCTCCGGCGACGCGATGTGTTCATCCGGACTGTAGTCACACTCGTTTGTACATGCATCGACGGATGTTACCGAGATGTGATACGTTTTCTCGTTGTCCAGTCCCGTCAGGTCGATGGAAGTGCTATCAAACACCCTTATGGGAGATGCACCCTGCTCGGCGTCGGTTCCCTCGTACGGCTCGCAGCACCC
>JAFGIT010000217.1 GCA_016929465.1 Candidatus Coatesiibacteriota bacterium
ATGTCGGCGCTGAATTGAGCACTCGCGTTCCCCGAGATGTATCACGTTGCCATGCTCATCTGCGAGTATCTGAAATTCAATATGCCTGGGTTCTCCCACGTACTTTTCGATATATGCACCCGAATTCCCGAATGCTGCGCCGGCCTCGCCTTGCACTGATTCGAATGCTCTCGGTAGGTCTTCTTTATTGCGCACGATCCTCATGCCCTTGCCGCCACCGCCCCCCGATGCCTTGATCAATACAGGGAAGCCGATCCTCGAAGCGATATCCGCTGCCTCCTCGGCGCTCTCAATCTCGCCGTCGGATCCCGGCAGAATGGGCACTCCCAAATCCTTCATCGTGGTTCTGGCGATTGCCTTATCGCCCATCATGCGTATCAGTTTCGGCTGGGGGCCGATGAATTTGATGCGGTGGTCTTCACAAATTCGGGCGAAGCCCGGGTCTTCGGCCAGATATCCGTAGCCAGGATGGATGGCCTCTGCACCAGTCACAAGTGCAGCGCTTATGATATTGGTTATATTCAGGTAGCTCTTGTCATTACGAGCGGGCCCTATACAGACGCTTTCGTCGGCGAATCGCACATGTAGCGAATCCTCATCGACGTTCGAGTATATTGCGACGGATTTGATGTCCATCTCTCGGCATGCACGGATTATGCGAAGTGCAATCTCGCCACGATTGGCAATCAGAATCTTGTTGAACATCGGTGACCTCTGAGAGCCTATGAAGGCTCGATCCACATTAGGGGCTGGCCATACTCGACGGGCTGGGCATCGTTGATCAATATCTTGATCACTTTGCCGTCGAAATCTGACTCGATCTCATTCATCACCTTCATTGCTTCGACAATGCAGAGTGTCTTGCCCTTCGAGACATAATCTCCGGTGCTGACAAAAGGCTCCGCAGCCGGTGCGGGTGCCCGGTAAAATGTGCCCACTATTGGCGATTTGACGATTGCGTAGTCCGCCTCGCTGGGCTCGCCAGATGATGTCGCAGTCGGCTCTCCGAGGCTCACGATCTCGGGCTGAACGATCTGCAGAGCGCCGCTCCCCGTTTGAGGTGCTGCCTCGAAGCGCCTGAGCTTCAACCGCATGTCGCCGGCCTCGTACTCGAGTTCCGAGACCTTGCAGGAGGCCATCAGCTGCATCAGCTGCTTGATAGATTCAATGTCCATGCTTACTCCCAATCACGACTTATTCGGTTTCCTGCACCCTTTCACAATAGCTCCTGGTCCTGGTGTCAACTCTCAATACTTCCCCCTCCTCGATGAAAAGGGGAACCTGGATTGTCGCCCCGGTTGAAAGCACCGCCGATTTCGTTGCACCGGATACGGTATCACCCTTCATTCCAGGCTCTGTATCAGTGACTCTGAGGTTAACGAAATTTGGGAGCTCAACGCCCGCTGGACGGTCCTTGTAGAACATCATCTTGACATCTATGTTGTCGGGCATCAAATCACCGACGTCGCCGACTACCTCCTCTGGCACCTCGACCTGCTCGTAAGTCTCGGTGTCCATGAAATAGAAGATGTCCTGCTCCCGATATAGGAATTGCATCCTGCGCTCAAACACATCCGCCTCGACCAGCTTTTCGCCCGCGCGAAATGTCCTGTCGAGAACGGCGCCGGAAAACAAGTTCTTGAGCTTGGTGCGAACAAAAGCGCCCCCCTTGCCAGGCTTCACGTGCTGGAACTCGACGACAGAGTAGGGGCTGCCGTCCAATTCTATTCGAGTCCCCGGTCTTATATCATTTGATGATATCAATGCGAACCTCCTGTAATCGTATCAATTCACCCCACAAGAAAGATTGCGCCCAAACGACGATACAGTCAAAGCGCCCGTATCATTCATATCTCAACACAAAGAGCTCCTGTGCCAGGCCATCGGCGACTCGGATTGCCCCTCCTTCGGAGACGATGAAATCGTCTTCGAGCCGCATTCCGCCTTCGCCCGGAAAATATACCCCCGGCTCTATTGTTACAAGCGAGTTGGCTTGAAGCTTTGCCTCAGATGCAGGGCCGAGGCCGGGCGCTTCGTGCACGAGCAATCCGAGCCCGTGTCCCAATCCGTGGCCGAACCTGTCGCCATAGCCCGCGTCGGTGATTACCTTGCGTGCCACTGCATCGACATCCCTGCCCATTGCGCCGGGCACAGCCACCGCGGCAGCCTCATGCTGAGCTTTTTGCAGCATGGCATGGAGCTCAAGCTTCTCCTCGTTAGGCTCTCCCACGACACAAGTCCGAGTGATGTCGGAGCAATAGCCCTTATATACCGCTCCGAAGTCGAAGATCACGAGGTCTCCAAGCTTCAGCTTATTCTCGGAGGGCTTCCCATGTATTATCGAAGAACGAGGGCCCGAGCAGAGAATGGTCTCGAAGGCAATCCTCTCTGATCCCAACAGCCGCATCTCATATTCGAGCCTAGCAGCCACTTCATTCTCGCTCTTGCCGCGAACCGGGATTTCTATGACTTTGAGAAATGCCTTTATTGCTATATTGCTGGCTTGTCGTATCAGTTCGATCTCCTCATCGCACTTGGCAATTCGGAGATTCTCTACGATGCCGTGAACGGCTTTGAGCTCCATGTTGGGAAGCGAACTGACCAGTTTCTGGTGCGACGAATAGAGAGTGTGGTCGGGATCAAACCCAAGGCTCTTGATGCCCATTGATTTGATCGTCTCGTGGATGAAGTCACCGTAAGGTGTGCCAACGGGGAGCTTCCTCAGCTCAAAGACCTCGACCTCCTGCTCAACTTGCTCGTAATAGCGGCCGTCAGCGATAATTAGCGCCTCATCGGCACTTATGAGCAAGACCGCCGTGGAACCCGAGAAACCGGACAAGTATCTAACATTGGGATTGGGGATCTGCTCGTTATGGACTGCGAATATCGCGTCCAATCCCTGCTCAACAAGTTCTTCTCTCACCTTTTGGAGCCTGCTGAGCACCATCTGCTCCGTCATATTCTTCTCCTTAATGCAAAATAAGTCTCACCCGACACAAGGAACCACTAATATTACGGTTCGAGTGCTCGCCCTTCAACCCGCAAAATTTCCGGGGAGCCATGCCCAAGTGCTTTCTAAACATGGGAGAGAGCGTCTCCGCCTCCAGGATAGCTTGAACAAGAATCTGAGGCGGCATTGATGGCGCGCTCTGAGTTGCGAAAGAACCTCTTATATTCCGCAGGCCAATCAATTAATATCATACTGAGGGGCTTCATTAGAGAGCTATTTCTGCATATAACAGGGAGCAAGAAATGAAAGTATTGGTTACGGGCGGCGCTGGTTTCATCGCGTCGCATCTTGTCGACAGGTTAATCGCTGACGGTCATGAAGTTGTTATCATAGACGACCTCTCCACGGGCTTTCAGGAGAACATCAATCCTAAGGCGACCTTCTATAGAATGGACATTCGAGATGATGCGGTCTCGGAGGTTTTTGAAAAGGAGCGTCCAGACATAGTCGATCATCATGCCGCGCAGATGGCGGTCATTCGCTCCCTCAAGGAGCCTGAGTTCGACGCTGACGTGAATATAATCGGCTCGCTCAAGATAATCATGAACTGCATCAAGCATGATGTGAAGAAGCTGGTGTATATCTCGACTGGCGGTGCGGTCTATGGCGAGCCGCAGTATCTGCCTGTAGATGAAGCTCACCCGATCAATCCACTCTCTCAGTATGGGATAACCAAGCATACCGTAGAGCACTATCTATTTCTCTATCACATCACGGATGGACTCAATTACACTGCACTTCGCTATCCGAATGTATATGGTCCGAGGCAGTATCCCTATGGCGAAGCGGGCGTGACAGCCATCTTCTCAGCCAAGATGCTGAAAGGCGAGACGCCAATCATCTTCGGAGATGGCGAGCAGCTTCGGGACTATGTTTATATCGACGACATAGTCGAGGCGAATATCCTTGCCATGACGAATCCGGCTTCCGACAACCATATCCTCAACATTGGTTCCGGTAGGGGCTCGTCGGTCAACGAGATCTTCCGTATCATCAAGGATGCCACCGGATTCTCCGGTGAGCCGGTCTATGCGCCCGCACGCAAGGGTGAGGTCTATAAGATCTACATCTCTGCCGAAAAGGCGAAAAAAGTGATGGGCTGGGAGCCGAAAGTCTCGTTCGAGGATGGACTTAAGCGCCTTGTAGAGCATCAACGCGGGAAGATGTGACGATGGAGGTTTGAGGCGCTGCTTTCGACGCTAGGCCCGAGCCTCTCGTGCACAGGCTTCGGCGGCTCTGTCAGCTGCTAATTCGAACCACGCAAATAGATTATTCCCGCGTTACCACGCGGTTTGAGAAGGGGCGGATTTCTTCCGCCCCTTTCTTTTTGACGAAATACATCGTAAGCCAGAGCCGCCTCGCGAGATAAGAAATTCCAGCCTACCCATATCCGATTACGATCAATAACGCGATTATTATGATCGAAAATCTCGCAGATCTTGACATTTTCGCTTTTATTAGTAATAATAAACCGAGAGAGGGCGGAGCGGAAGATAGGTATTAAGCAACCTCGCTCGCACCCTATCATCTCGCTCTCGGAGGGGAGCGATTCTCCTCATCTGATTCTCTCCAATTGGGGCCGCAATGCGGCAAGGAACTCAGCGCAGAACTTGAACTTCATCAGGAAGCGAGGTGAAGAAAGAGACAGAAGAGTGCCGATCATCAAGTCCCTTCAATTAAAGCGCCTTTTGGGCGGACACACCAAACTATCGGAGGATACTAATGCACACTTTTCGAGTAATGGTCTTGGCTATTGCGGCCGTGACAATCTTAGGGCTGGTTGTCACGAGCGCGATCGCCGCAGATTATTATGTTGACCAGAGCGCGACGGGCACGGGCTCCGGCGCCGACTGGACGAATGCTTTCACGACGATCGAGGACGGCATCAAGGCGTGTTCTGGCACGTCTGCCGACACGGTTCACGTGGCGGCAGCTACCTACGCAGAGAACCTCGTGTTGGACAACTACGTTACGCTGCTGGGTGGCTACCCGCCGGGCGGCGGCACGCGCGATCCTGACACCAACGTAACGATTATCGATGGTAAAGGGACTGGAATAGCGGTCCACATCGAGAACAAGATTGAAATTTGTATAGATGGATTCACGATCCAAAATGGCTATCGAGCAGGCACCGGCGGCGGCGTGCGAATCTACAATGATGCCTCCGCGAGGATCACCAACTGCGTCGTTCAAGATAGCAATGCGACGACAAATGGCGGCGGCATTTACATTTACTATGATTGTGTGGTTGAGATTAGTGATTGTGAGATTATAAACAACAAGGCCCGCGAAGGAGCTGGCATATACGTATATGATGCGGAAATGAGCATATCCGGCTGCAGGATATCATACAATGATGCTGTAAACGTCGGCAGCGTATCCAGACTGGGCGGCGGAATCCGATGCGGCTATTGGTCGGATGTTACGATCGACGAATGCGATATATCCTATAATACGGCCGATTACGATGGAGGCGGGATTTACGCCGATCACGTTGACTCCCTCGTGGTCACGGACTGCAACATCTTTGGGAATAGAGCCAAGCACTGGGGCGGTGGATTCTACGGCGCCTATTACGACTTCGAGTTGCGGGATTGCGTCATAAGGGACAATCTGGCTGATAGTACTGAGTATAACGGGTATGGCGGTGGATTGTCCTTTTACGAAGGCGCTGTGGATCGCTGCGAAGTCATCAACTGCATAGTCCGCAGTAACAAAGCCGAGGACGGGGGTGGCGGGGTCTATTGCAGCGGGAGCGAACCGTCATTTGAGAACACCGTCATATCAGATAACGAAGTGACCAGCGGAAACGGCGGGGGATTCTACTGCGAATACGACAGCGCCCCATCCTTGATGAACTGCATTGTAGTTGACAACCGCGCCGATTACGGAGGCGGCATCTACAACGCGTACAACTCCGGTCACACGGCGAGCGTGACGGTCCATAGCTGCACGTTCTCGGAGAACGAGGCGTATCTGACGGACAGCGGCGGAGCGATATTCCTGGAGGACGATACCAGCGCGGAGGTCAGAGACTCGATTCTGTGGAGAGACAGGCCCAACGAGACAGACGGGACCGGGACCTTCACGATAACATACTCCGATGTTGACGGCAGCGGCTACGGCGAGGACGGCGGCTGCACGCCGGACGGCAAAGGGAACATGGACTGCGACCCGCTTTTCGTTTCCGGCTACTATCTCAGCGAAACAGGGGCCGGTCAGGAGAGCGATAGCCCCTGTATCAACCGCGGTGACGACACGGCCGAGAACCTCGATTTGGACGACCGCACCACGAGGACCGACGGCGTCGATGACACGGGCATGGTGGACATGGGATACCACTACTTGAACGGCTCCAGCCTTCACCACTACGTAGATGAGTGGAGTGGTGATGACAGCAACGGAGGAACTAGCTGGAGCGACGCCTTCTTGACGATTCAGGCGGCTATTG
>JAFGIT010000218.1 GCA_016929465.1 Candidatus Coatesiibacteriota bacterium
AGGTGGCGCGGATTCGATATCGTGAGTTCCGGGCAGGACTATCTGCTCGATGTCCTGAGCGCGAACGACGACGGAGTCCCAATTGACATCTGGGGGAAGCGCCACGTCGAAAACCTTCCTTGGAAGCATTGGTGAGCCCGGCAAGCCATTAGTCGAGAAACCATCCATCTGTATGACCTCGCCACCGAGGCGCCCACTAGTGATCCGATACTCGGAGCACTTCACATCTAAATTGATCGCCTCTATACCCAAGGCTATGCTGCCTGAAAAAACAAGAACCATAATGCAGACAATCATGCAAATGCGATGAGTTGGAGCCATTCAGCTGAACCTCCCTTTGGAAAAAATGCGGCTACTCATCGAATCAGAAACGACATCAGAAACAGCCACAATGAACCGAAACAAAACCAATTCCCTGATCATTATCATCTTCATCAAGAGACAGCTTCAAGAAAACGCCGTCTATTAGGCTTATTCTGGGGAAGGTCGTCACCGGAGAGAACCGGAGAGGAGAAGAAAATGGTGGCAGGCGCCCTGCCTGCAGCTATTCACTTGTCCTATTCCCTTATAGTAAATAATGTCGCATTATGGTCGAAATGTCAAGCAATATTTCATAAGAAATCTTTCGACACAATCTCAAATTGCCCGTGGTCATATTGCCGATGAGTGTTATTTCTGGATCGATATTTGGCTTGACAGATTCCCGAGCGGGCACATATTATATGTGTAGATGATAGAGCGGGAATAGCTCAGAGGTAGAGCATCGCCTTGCCAAGGCGGGGGTCGCGGGTTCAAATCCCGTTTCCCGCTCCATTATATTTAGGCCACCGCGAATATATATCGGGGCGTAGCGCAGCCTGGGAGCGCACCGGAATGGGGTTCCGGCGGTCGGAGGTTCAAATCCTCTCGCCCCGATAAATTATGCCAACCAGGCAAAGAGGCCGCCTTTAGAGGCAATTGAGCGCCCCATCTAAATGGACGACCTCGATACAGGGGCGTTTGGCGCTACATAAGCTGCCTGAATTCATCGATGGTTAGTCCCATATCATCAATGATGCCCGACAGGGTCCTACGTTTAATCGTCTTATGCGCGTGCATAGGGACGACGATCCGCGCTCCGTCTTTTTTCCTATAATATATTGCGTGGCTGCCCTTCTGGCGATCGAAAACAAAACCGACCTTCTGAGCGATCCTGGCGACATCTTTGCCTGTCGCAACAGGGAATCTGGGACTCAAATCGCGACCTCGACCGGCTTGATGAATATGTCCTCAACCGGAAATGGCTCGCCGTGGGCGCGCAAACTCTCGAGATAGACCTCGATCGCCTCGTTCACATTGAACAGGGCTTCATCAAGCGTGTCTCCCTGACTGTGACAGCCTTTAAGTGCGGGACAAAACGCGTGGTAACCACCCTCTTCCTCCCGCTCGACAATCACCGTAAAATGCAATTTATCCATATAACCTCTCCAGATATGTCACTATAAATGGAAGCCAGAGAATAAGCCATAGCTGATGGAATATAAAGCCGAAGAGTTGAGGCCGAACTCGAGTCGCATGATATGGCGCCAATGCTCCGACAAGCTTTATCAAGACCTCCGCGCGATCTTCGTGGCGAGGATGGAGATCAGGCCGCCGAGGGCGAGGTAGCCGAGGATGACCTCGACCGCTGCCCAGAATTGTCCCCACCCCGGTTTGGCGACAATATCGCCAAAGCCAAGCGTCGTGAAGGAGACGACGCTGAAATAGAGTGATTGAAGAAAGCCCTCGAGAGGCTTGTCGTTGGCGTAGTTAAGATAGCCATTGTCATGGTATATCCAGGCAAACAGCACAATGAATAGAGCGCACCACATTAGCCACAAGCCGAAAGAATGGCCGTAGCCGCAGCTGTATTTCCAGAGTGGGCCCCAGAACCAACGGTGCTTCTCATGGAAAGATTGGGCATAGGCCAAGTCCTTGATCTGACGGATGGTAAGCGGATCGCCTTTGAGCTCATCGATTCCCCGTATGCCGCCGCAGACCGTCACGCGATCCTGATGGAAGAGCACATTCCACATTGTGTAGTCCTCCAATTCAGCAAATGAAACGTCCGCCTGACCAATTTCCGCACCCGTAAGACAGGTCCCCTGGAGATACGAACTGCCGAGAGCTGCTCCATTGAGATTAGCGTGCCAGAGTATCGCCCGTTCGAGATGTATATAACCTGCTTTGGCCCCTTCGAGATGCGCGTGACTGAGGTCGGCTCTTTCTAGATGCGCTCCTCGAAGACACGCTGCCTCGAGATTAGCATCTTTGAGGCACGCGGCTTCGAGATGGGCATCTACGAGCCCGGCGTCCTTGAGATTGCACAAGCTGAGGTTCGCTCCTTCGAGATGTTTGGAGCTAAGGTCCGTCCTATTCAACTCCACGAATTGACGGTATTTCTGGATCTGCTTGTCATCGGGATTCCAGTGTTCCCAACAGAGAGGTTTCTTCAGGGGACAATCATCTTGGCCCCATCCGAATAGCGGGGCTCTTCGTTCAGCTGCGTTTTCGATTGTCGTCTCACAGACTTCGCAGAACTCTGAATCTGGCATCACGCTCTCCTTGCGACTTTGTTCGCCAGGATGGAGATGAGGCCGCCGAGGCCGATATAGCCAAGGATGACCTCGAAGGCGGCGAAGAAGCGAGCCCATCCAGGGCTCGGCGTTATGTCCCCAAAGCCCAGGGTCGTGAAGGCCACGATGCTGAAGTAGAGGCAATCCCAGAAGCCAGTAACGGGCTTGTCTTTATAGACGAGAAGTTCTGCATCATCATAGATAGCGGCGAAAATGACCGCAATCACGAGGCACCAGATGGCCCAAAGGAGGAATGACTGCCCATAGAAGCACGTCCAGCGCCAGAAGAAAGCCCAAATGCGGTGCCGTCTGCAGAAATTCTCAATGTAGGCCGCATCCCTAATATATCTTCGGGTCAGCGAGTTATTCACAACACATGTCTCTACACCACTTACCCCAGCCCACTTCGTCACTGATGCAATTCTCTCCTGCCTTCCGATCAAGGCCCGAAGGGTCAACAACAGCCCTTGGGCAATGCTGGCTCGGGAGAATAGCGGATAGCGTTTTTCCCTTTGAATGGCTTCGCCGACTCGTCTGCAGAATCTGTGAGCTCGACGCATGCTGCGATAGACCAGGCTTCTCACCAGGCGATCCCGGCGCATCTTGTGGAGGCTTGCCCGGCCAGTATTGAGTTTCCTGAAGATCTTTACCCACCAAAGAAACGCATCGCCCAACATGACCCATTTCGTATATTCTACCTGTCTGATTCCCCTCATGTCTGCTCCATCGATCCTGGCACGCTTCAAGTTCACTCGGTGAAGCCTACACCATCGGAGGTCCGCTCCCATCAGTCTCGCGTCCTGCAGAATGGCGCCGGTAAGATTGGAACGCCACAGATCAGCTTCTATGAGCGTGGCGTCTTCAAGGTCCGCACAATATAGATCGCAATTCCAGGCTTCCACAAAAGTGAGGTCCGCCTCGCGCAAGTTGGCCTTCCTGAGCTTCGCCCCCTGCATTTTGGTCCGTTGCTTGGCATCATGGGGGAATCTCAGCTCCGTTCCATCAGTGTCTCTCATCCTCACAATGTCAGGGTATTGAAGGGGCTGCAGTCGCGCACGGAAGAGGTTAGCGGAATCCAGCCTCGCCTCGGTAAGGTCTGTTCCCTGCAGGTCTGAATCTGAGAGGTCAGCCTCGCTGAGATTTGCCTTGTGCAGTCGCGCATTTCTTAAACCGGCCTTCTTGATCCTTGCGCCGCTTAAGACTGCATGCTCCAGTTTGGCTTCGCACAAGTCAGCGCCGTTGAGAGTGGCATTCTGCAATTTGGCATTTTCTAGATTGGCCCCTCTCAGGCTGGCGCCGGTAAGGTCTGTCTGAGTGAGATTGGCTCCACGAAGGATAGCGCTATCGAGCTTCGCACCTTCCAAGTCCAGTTTGCTGAGGTCAGCGCCCCAGAAATTCTGTCCAGCGAGATTTTGCTTCTGAAGCTGCACCTTGGACCTCAATATGTCTTGTTCGATGACGTCGAGATGCTTCCAGCAGCGCTTTTGGCCCCAGACGGGCGCACGCCTTAAGGAGTAAGATTGACTGTGGAGATTGGTGTAGAGCTTACAGCGCTTCTCACAGACCTCGGTGCCCGGCTCAGCGTCCAGGTCCAGAGGGGACTTGCGGTGTCCCGGCTTGTCGTCTGCGTTAGGCATCGGGGTCGTCCTCGCCGAGGCGGATGATGTCGTGCGAAGTGCGAATGGCCGAGGCCCAGATTGCGGTCATCTTTTGCCCTTTACGATAGATAATCGAATAAATGGATATTCTCTCAGTAAGTACCGGGATACTACGCTATCGCCATTCGGAACGCAATACCTGAAGCTTTGCAGGATGATGGATTGAATTCGACGAGCGATTCCTCTTATCACGCATCAAGTGCGGCCCCTCCAGGGCCGGTTTGAGGGGGCGGGGCGTCTTCCTCGATCCGTGGGCTTACGCACCACGGCTACCGTTGGGTCGCCCTTTCAGGGCTGATTTGGATGGACGGCGATATTCGATTGTATTCCGGGCGTGCTGGCAGGATTTGAGGAGGCGGGGCGTCTTCTTTGATCCGTGGGCTTACGCACCACGGCTACCGTTGGGTCGCCCTTTCAGGGCTGATTTGGATGGATGGCGA
>JAFGIT010000219.1 GCA_016929465.1 Candidatus Coatesiibacteriota bacterium
ATCAAAGCGTCCACCACCTCCCTCCCCTCCCCGCCTCGCCGTCGCCGATTTCGGCGACGGAGAGGCGGGGAGGAGATTCTTGCGTCGCCCCGGCCCCCAGGCTGCGCAAATGCTTGCCTGCGGCTATTCATAATGATCCCCCGTCGGGGGGTACCGAACGACACCAATCACCATCCTATCGCTTGCCTGTTCAATCATCTTCGATATAATGAATCCAGAATTATTCGATTAAATTGGGAGATGTTTGTAGATGGCGACAGGGCCGGATGGAAGCCGCAACTGGAAGGCGATGAACATCGCCGTTGAATGGTTCCGCGCACTCCCAGAGAGGTTTTCATCTTGGAGAGACAATCCCCCGTGGCGAGGATTTGATGAGCGCCTCAAATACGCCAAATATGACCCTGAAGATCCCCATCGCAGAATCCTGAAGACTGCCATTAGGGCTTTCTTAATTATGGTAGGGGTAGCCCTTCTATTGTCATCCGTGGTCCAATTTATTCCGCATTTGGACCGTTTCATTGAATCAGCAAGATATTTACAGAGCGCTCTAGCGCAGTCGGTGGCGGCTCTGTTGGCCGTTTGCTTCACTGTCGCATTTGTGACATTTCAGGTTGTTTCATCGAGGCTAACCTCAGGAGCAGCAGCGATCATCCTCCGGAGCCCCGCCCTGCAGAAGATTCTATCAACAGGAGTTTCTACTATCTTCTTCTCGCTTGCATTTCTGGTGATAATTCCGAAATCCGGCACATGGTTGACTGGATTGGCCATTTCAGCGGCAATCGTCGGAGTACTCGCCGGCGGGTACATTCTTTTTCTGGCTCTTTCTTTCTTCGCCTTCGCGTTGGACTATGTCAGGCAGGAAGTAATCCTGGAAATGCACTCCGGGCTTCTAAAAGAGATGGAAGAGCAACTCGAGCACGGGAAATGCCTTGAGGCATTGCCTCTTCATCTAAAAGATGAGCTCCACGTACTGGCCGAATTGTGGGTCGAGCATTGTGGGAAGAACGACCAGAGGGCACGTGACTTGCTACTCAAGATGTTCTCGCAAGGGTACTTGAGGGCCTTTGAAATATTGAGAGATGGTCCTCGCGAGGGCGACATATTCGCTACTCGCCTCAAGGCACTATACGCCTACATCGATGAGCTCATTGGAGCACTAGATGAACTGGACTTCCACTGCTCAGGTCATGAGAATCGTGGCAAGATATGGCTGTCGCCGCTTCTGTCCGTCCTCAGGAGCGGCGGGAAGAGATGCTTGGAATTCCCCACGCCAGCTCCCTTGAGCACTTGGCTTGGTCGTCTCTCTCAGTTCTATTTGCGCGCTGAAGCATTGAATAGAGAGGCTGCCTTGTCTGAGTGGGGGCGAATGATCTATATTTCAATTGGGAATCTCCATTCTCAAGCTCTCTATCACATGCCTAATGGCGTCAAATCAGAGGCGTGGTTCCAAGATGGAGTATTTGCGAGACAGCTCCTTGGCAATCTATTCTATTACCTCAATGAGGCTTTGCATGCCTGCGTAAGGGAAGGATACACGGGGCTTTGCAGAGGTATCTTGACTAATCAAATGAATCCCTCACTCGACGGAGTAACCTTCCTACGGCATACAAAGCCATATAGCGATGACCGGATAATCTCTCTCATCCGATTCGAAAGAAAAATGCTCTGGAGGACAATTCTGAATGTCGGCGGGCATGTTGCCTATAGGGATTATCAACCGAACTCCGATATGGGTCGATTGCTTGAATTCCTATCATTAGCGACATGCATATTCAGAGGAATCGGGAATGTGGATCTGGATGAGCAGGGGTTCTTGGAGATCGCCCTACTCGATGCTCTGAAATCACAAGATCATCACAGATGGGTGCAGGGCAATTATAGTGGGCCATCGCTTCAGGATATAAACATACCGCGCTTCTGGATTCTATTGAGAATCATCTTGGGGGCATGTGGAATATGGTCCGAGAACAATATGATCTGCGAAGGAGTTGTCCATGATTGGCCAACGCTGAAGCTGGATCTTCAGGGCTTCTTGAGAGAAGCCATTCGGTGGGCACATCAGGATCAAGTTCTACTGGGATTTCGCGACAAGCTTGCCAGCCGGCGATTGATCCCTAATTCTCACTCATTCCATAGGAGCAGTGACATGCTCAAAGCAAGATTCGAGGAATTGACTCGCACCAATTAACCGAATAATACAATATCAGTTAGATCCCGGCCGTTTGGTGTGCATAATTCTCAATTGGTTGCCGTAGAGCTAGATTATAGGATGTCCCGTCAGGCCGCGACAATCCAAAGCGGCGTCAAGCCACCGCACTTCACGTGGCCTTATCTCCGCGCGTCGACCGATGCCAATCCCCAAGTCCGGGATTTGACACCTCCCGTCAAAATCGCTATAAACTGCGCTTGAAAGCGTGAGTTTGGGCGCTCTTTCGGGCGCTCTCGGGGTTTTTTGCGGGCATTTGGGCGAACTTGTGGGACCTGGGGCGAGATAAGTGACGAGTCGCGAGGTTAAGATCCTCTTTGTCAATCCTGGGCGTGGTATATACGACATGCCGCCGCTCGGGGTGTGTTATCTCACTTCATACCTTAGAAAGCACGGCCGGGACCGATACAGCGTCCTGCTCGCGGACGAATATGCGGGCCACAACCCGGTCAAGGTCGCGAGGGAATTCGAGCCGGATATCATCGGATTTTCGTGTGCGACGGCGCAGTACTACCGCGCGACATTGCTTGCAGAAAAAATCCGCGAGTTCAGCAAGGTCCCGTTCATAATCGGCGGCCTGCATCCGACGGCCCTTCCTGAGCGGGTTATCGAGGAAGGCTTCTTCGATATCGCGGTCATCTCCGAGGGCGAACGCTCCTTCACTCAGCTCGTTGACGCGCTCTCGGCTTCGGAATTCTCGATCGACGATGCGGGCCTCGAAAAAGTCCCCGGCGTCTGCTTCATGCACCACGGCGAGATATTCCAGACAGAGCCGCCCGCTTTCATCGACGACCTGGACACTATCCCGTTCCCCGACAGGTCGCTGCTCGATCTCAAGCACTATCTTCGGCCGAACGCCGCGATCCGCAGCATGATAACCCGCAACACGACGATCATGACGTCCCGTGGCTGCCCGTTCCGCTGCATCTACTGCATCTCGGTGCACCGCCGGCAGCTCCGCAAGCACTCGCCCGAATACGTCATCGAGGAGACGCAAAAGCTGATAAAGGACTACAACCTGGAGGGGCTTTGCATAATCGACGACACGTTCATATTCGACCAGGAGCGTGCGTCGAAGATCGCCGAGATGATGATCGAGAAAGGCATCTCGGACCGCCTGAAATGGCCGTGCTACGGGCGTGCAAACATCGTGAGCAAGGCGGAGGATTCGTTCATCGAATTGCTGAAGAAGGCTGGGATGGCACAGATGGAGTTCGGCTTCGAGAGCGCATCGCCGCGCGTGCTGGAATTTCTCAAGGGCAAGGGTGTGACGCCCGCGGATAACCTGGCGACGCTAGACACGCTGGAGCGGCTGAATGTGCGGACGCTAGCGACCTTCCTGACAGGCGTCCCGACCGAGACCGCGGAGGAAGTGCAGACGACGGTCGATTTCATCCGCCAGAATTTCGAGCGGCTCGCATACTTCGAGATACTGTACCTGGTACCGTATCCGGGGACGAAGGTCTGGGAGCTATATCACATGGACGAGGTCCTTGCGCCCGACCTCTGGCAGAACTACAAGATTGGGCTCAACAAGCGGTTCCCGGTCGACTCGGAATTCGTGCGCAGCATTGACTACGAGGCCGCGACCAAGGCCGTCAACGAGGTCCTTTCGATGATGGCAAGAAAGCAGACGCTCTCCTACAACCTGCGCTTCCTACGGGACCGGCTCCGCATCGCGCCGATCGACACGATAAAGAAGATCGCAGGGCACCTATTCAGGCGCTGATCGACTCCTCCATACGTCGCGCACTATCACTCCGTAACGAAGGCCGTGGTCTGAGACGGTCATCGCCTCCTGGCCGAATGCGCCGAGCAGCTCGTGCAGTATCGAGAGGCCAGCGTCGATCACCGGCGCACGTCCCTTCGGAAGTCCCGGCACTGCATAACGCTCCTCCAGCGACATCGCGCCAAGCCTCTCTATGTGCTTCTGAATAGTATCTCTTGGAACCCTCGCCTTGTGCACTCGCATAGGGATATACGGGACTATCTCATGCTCCATCGCAACCAGCGTCGTGGCGGAGCCGCCAACTCCGACCATCAGCGGCGACATTTTTACGTCTTTTGTAGTTAAGATGATCCGCTGAGCTTGAGTGTTCTCGAACTCAGCGCGAATGCCATCTCTTAGCCGCGCCATCTCATCGGGGACGGTCGGATAATTCGTTATGAACCTGTCCGTCAGGACGAGCGATCCAATCGGCAGACTGACCGCCAGCTCGGGCTTTGCAGGACTCCCGTCCTCCCCAACTCTCGGATGGCCGAAGACTAGCTCGCTGCTGCCACCGCCAACGTCCATCACAACGACGGGCCCAGCATAGTTCGAAAGGCCGTGGGTAGCTCCCCAGAAGGTTAGAAGGGCCTCTTCGTCGCCCGAGATCACCTCGACCTCGACGCCCGTCGCATCGTGGACCTCGTTTATGAATTCTTGACGATTGGGCGCTTTTCTGAGGGCACTCGTCCCGACGACCGAGATACTCGTCGCGCCGACATCCTTCAGCTTCTGGACGTATTCGATCACCGGCTTCAGCGTTCGCTCGATGCTCTTTCGACGGACCGACGGATCGCTCGCCGTCCCCGCACCGAGCGCCGTGATGACGCTCTCGTTGAGCAATTCCCGCATTTTGCCGTCCGTGGTTTTCTCGACCGCGAGGCACAGGACCGAGCCCGTCCCGACGTCTATCGAGCCAAATATCTCGGACATATTACTCGAAGACTCCACGATTGATGACTTTGCCGTTTCTATCGAGTACCACGACGTTGACGCCCGGCTCATTCGGCGAGGATGCAACTCGGTTGACGGCGATGATCGACCTGCCAATGCCCTCGGAATCGCCGATGCTCCTCGCAACGATCTTGCATGGCGAACGGACGCCCGTCTTGCCAATCAAGTCGCCTTCGTCGATCTCCACTCCGATTTCCTGCACGCCCATCCGCCATGCCGCGGAGCCGAGCTTGGCGTCCATCACGCCGATTATGACGAGAGAGGCACCCCAGACGAGATTGATCTCGCGCTGTGCACCGATCCTTATCATTGTGCTCTCGAGCTCTTCCCAGATCTTCTTCGATGGCCTTCCATTGATGGAGACGATGACGATGCTCTCCGCTGGGCACGAATTGATGAACTCTCTCAGGGAGAGATCTGAATTCCCCTTGTTGATAGCGATGGGAATGTCCACTCTCGGCTCTGCCGGTCGCGGAGGCCCAAAGTCAGTCAATTGAAGCGCTGCGACGGTCAAAACGAAGACCGCGAATAGCGCCCATGGTGCGATGACCTTCAGATGGCTCTTCAGGCTCATTTCGGCAGATTGCGCATGAGCTCGTTGATGCGGTCCTCCTCGCCGAACTGCTTCTTCGCGTCGATGAGCGTTCTCTGGGCGTTGCCGATCTCGCCGAGGGAGGCATAAACCCTCGCAAGGTCGATGCTAAGCTGCAGGTCCTGCACACTCTCCATGCCCTTGACGAGCCGGTCGCGGGCCTCCGTGAGCCTGCCCATGCTCTCGAGTATGACGACCATGTTGTGCCAGGCCTGCCTTAGCGACGGATCGATCCTGATTGCGTTCTCGAATGCGCTCAACGCAAGCCCGTCCTTCCCCTGCTGGGCATAGACCGCGCCCATGTTGAAGTACGCCTGTGCGTAATCGGGATCGACCGACAGGACCTTCTTCCAGAGCTCGATTGCCTCGGCGGTTCGGCCTTTGTACGAGTAGAGTGCTCCGAGATTGAAGAGCGAGTGATGGTCCCGCGGATTGCAGTCCAGGCTGATGATGCTCTCTTCGATTGCCTCATCGAGTCGGCCCAGGTTGCGCAGACATACAGACGCGAGGTAGTGGTTGAGGAAATCCGAGCCGCAGAACTCAGAGGCTCTCTCGAACTCCTTCGCGGCGGCCTCAAAGCGGCCCTGGTTCTTCAAGGAAAGCCCCTCCGACTGGTGATAATTCGCAATGAACTCGGAGTTATTGACCTGGATTATAGCGATAATTGCTGCCACCCCAATCACGATTCCGGCCATCTTCGGCTTTGGGGCATTCCCGGTCTGCTGTCGATAGAAGCCTGAAGAGGCCCGAGAAGCAGAGCTCCGCGCGGCGATAATCCCGCAGAACACCCAGAACATCATCGAGGAGACGGGAAGCTGCAGCGGAAAGCTGAAGAAGGAGTGAACGAGCATCGCCGTCTGCCCGACGATGACCGCTTGTATCCCGAGCCGGTCCTTTCTGTCCATCGCCCTTGACGAAGCCCTGAAGCCCGCCCAGTAGATGGCCACAATCAGGAACATGAAGGCCACGAGGCCCTGCGCACCGAGCTCCGCGGTCGTCTGCAGATATTCGTTGTGCGCACGCTGAACTTTCTTGAAGCGCCCGGTCATTCGATGCTCCTCGACCGTGCGATATTCGGGATAGAGCATCTCGTAGTTCGCCATCCCGACACCGAGAGGATGCTCGGCGATCATCGATAGCGTTGACCTCCAGGTGAGGATGCGGAAGCGTATCGGCTGGTCGTCGAGATTGAAGAGCGATGCAGCCTTCTCTGAGACGAGCTGCCTGGTGGAGGGGCTCGCGATGACCAATGCGATGACGATCAGGACAAGCGGGATCGCGACAATCGCGGTCCTCCGCGACCAGTTCCAGGAGGAGCTCTTCGATGAACCACGCCTCAATGACGGCAGAAATACTGCCCAGACGAACCAGAATGCCAAACTGGCCGCAAAGCCAGCCCAGCCGCCCCTGCTCGCCGTTATCAATAGATAATAGAGCTGGATAATGATGCATATCCCTGACAGGGCGAGAAGAAGCATGTTCCCCCCACCGACAAGCAGGGCAACCGCGGCAGGCATCGCCATGACTATGTATGCGGCGGCGAAGTTGTTGTGCCCGATCGTTGAGGGGGTGTGCAGCTCCCCGTATGAATCCGCAATCTGCCTCTGGCCGAACATACCGAAATACTGGACTATCCCCAAGAAGGCGACGAGCGTGCTGATGAGGGTGACAGTGATCAGAATCTTCCGAAGGCTCATTCCACGCTGGACGAGCGTTTTGGTGGCCATCATCAGCGCGAGCATATAGAGCAGATTTGTCGCCGCTCTTGCTGCCCAGGGCTTGTTCTCGGCGAAAAAGACGGAGAGGAATGCGCAAGCCACAAATACGATCGCGGGGACCACGACCGGTCCCTTCAACAGCCTCCGCCATTCGGGCCAGACCGCAAGCGAAGCAGCGGCAATCAGGAAGGGTATCCCGAGCTGAAGGATCGCCCACTTGACCTGTGTGTATCGGTCATGAGTATGGGGTGTGAACGCGAGCGGTACCGCACACAGGAGCAGGAGGAGGAGATGCTCTCCAGCGAGAGCGGAGAATCTCCGGCTCAGCTCGAGGCAGCTCTCTGGCTTTCGTCCCTTCACGTCGGCTTTCCTGGCGCGGCTCAATCCAGTCCGCTCCCGTCGATGTCCGTCTGCCCCTGGTGATAGACCCTATTGACGAAGTAGGCGAGATTCTCGAGATATATCGTGAAGTCCACGTTGTGGACGAACACGCCCGGCGGCACCTTTATTCTGGCCGGCGCGAAGTTGAGAATCGCCTTCAGGCCCGCCGCTACGATCGAATTCGCTGCGTCCTGTGCATCCGGTCCGGGGACCGCGATAATTCCAATCTCGATATCCCTTTCATGGGCCACTTCAGGGAGGACATCGATGTGCAGAATCTCGAGCTTCAATTCGCCTTCTCCGAGCGTTTTATCGGGAAATTTATCAAGTAAGGCGGATATCTCGAATTTGCTCTCCGCAAGGCCTTTGTGCTTCGCGAGTGCCCTGCCGAGTCTGCCTGCCCCGACTATCGCTACTTTCCAGGTTCTCTCGAGTCCGAGAATACCCATCAGTGACTCTCGGAGTCCGTGGACCTCATAGCCGATCCCGGCTCTGCCAAATGCTCCGAAAAAGCCAAGGTCCTTCCGAACCGAGGCGGCGCTTATCGAAAATCTCTCTCCAAGCTCTCGCGATGAAGTCTTCTCTACGCCCTCCTGCTCGAGCTCCGCGAGACGCCTCAGGTAAAGGGAGACCCTGAAGAGAGCCAGCGTGGACACGGCTGAGCTATCCGAATGGCCGGTCCGATTTTTCCGCGAGCCGCAGGCCTTGATTCGCTTCAATTCAATCAATCACGGTTCAGGCCCGTGAGCTCCGCGATTGATTCTGGCAAGACCTCGATTATATCCGATGCAATCAGGCTGGATTCGCCGACCGCATCAGCCGAAATGTCACCGGCAAGGCCGTGGAGATATACGCCGAGCTTCGCCGCCTCGACCAGGGGGACGCCCTGTCCCGCTAGCCCAGCGATAATGCCGGTCAAGACGTCACCTGTTCCGCCGCTCGCCATTCCGGCGTTGCCCGTCACGTTGATGAATGCAGTCCCGTCGGGAGCCGCGATGATGGTCCTCGCACTCTTCAGCACAACCGTTGCCTTGTTCGATTGAGCGAATTTTCGGGCTGTGCCAAGTCTATCATTCATAATATCGGCCATCTCGAGGCCGCTGACACGCGAGAATTCCTTCGGATGTGGCGTCAGCACGATCGGGCACTCGAGTTCCTGAAGGACCTGCCCGCAACCCTTCAGGGCGTTGATCCCATCCGCATCCAAGACCACTGGGATGCCATCGATCTTCGGCAGCAGCTCGCGGACGAACTCGACCGAACTCGCATCTGTCCCCAACCCAGGGCCGAGTGCGATGGCGCTTATCCTCAGCTCATCGATCAGTCGTAGGACTTCCCCAACCGCTGATGCCGAAATAATGCCCGGCTTGTCGCCGCTGAGCGGGATGGTCATCGCCTCGGTTATTTTGGCCTCCATGATCTCATTCAGCGATGCCGGGATTGCCGCGGTGCAAAGCCCCGCACCGATTCTCATGGCGGCCATCGCGGAAAGAGCAACCGCCCCGGTCTTTCCGGTTGATGCGCCGATGATGAGCGTATGCCCGTATGTGCCCTTATGCGAGTCCGGTAGTCGGAGAAAAACACTCGGGTCGAGCTCATCGGGATCGAGACGGAAGGTGGTCACCTTCCTTTTATAGATGATCTCGCGAGGGATGCCGATGTCGGCGACG
>JAFGIT010000220.1 GCA_016929465.1 Candidatus Coatesiibacteriota bacterium
AGTCGCCCTTGGAGTAGTCATAAGCAAGCCAACCGTGCGACGGCATCCAGTCGATGATTTCCATCAGCCGCTCGCCGAAGTAACAGAAGCCCGTCCCATAAGGAGCTGCAAGCCATTTAGCCCCGCCGCAGCTCAATAGGTCGATCTTCGACTCCTTGACCGATAGCGGGCATGCGCCGAGGCCCTGCATCGCATCGACCGCGAAATAAAGACCACGCTCGCGGCAGAAGCCACCGATCGCCGTCAGGTCGTGCTTGAAGCCGTCATAAAACTGTACGAATGAGAGGGAGACCGCCCTCGTCTTTGGCCCGACCTGTGCCTCGAGCGATTCGAGCATCAGATCGGGCGACTTGCTTTCTATATACCGAATCTTGACGCCCTTCTTCTGCAGGTTGAGCCAGGGTACCAGGTTCGCCGGGAACTCGCTCCGCAGTATGAGTAGCTCGTCGCCCGGCTCGAACGGGATCGCCTGTGCGGAGAGGTTCACCCCGATAGAGGTGTTAGTCGTCAGGCAGATATCATCGGGCGTCGCATCGATTAGCCTCGCGGCGAGCTCCCTCGCGGTCGCAGTCGCGGCAAACTCGTGGGCAACTATATCAACGTCGGTCCTGCCCCTAAGTCGAAGCAGTCCGTCGCCCGCCTTCAGCGCCTCATCCGGAATTATCCCCTGCGAGGCCCAGTTCAAATACCCTACGTCATTTGGTAGCGTTATAGCGGCCCGTAGGCTCTCAATCGGCTTTTCCATATCGTATTCCTATCAATGAGTTGGATGCTGAAAATACCGAAAATGAGAGTATTGTCGCCGCTGGCCCATGTCAATTGGGCTTATGGAGTGCGGGGCGCTCGCACCGCTTTGGTTCGCGATGACCCGGCATCGCGTCAATTGTGGATTTCAGATTTCGGATTTGCAGGCACCAGACACCCAACCTTGAACTTTGAACCTTGAACTTTGAACCGTACCGCCCGTCCAGGGGCGAAACCTTGTGCTTGCCCACTATGTCTGCCTTCTGGCATAATTCCAGCTGCAATCTCACTAATCAGAGGCGATGGCATGGACGAGACGAGCTTGAGGGCAATCGTCATCTATCCCCGTTTGGCGAACATCGGGGAGATCGAGCGAATACGCAAGCGATATGACCCTTTGTTTGGGCAGATCAGGCCGCATATTACGCTGGTCTTTCCGTTCAGGAGGGAGATATCGAAAGGGGAGCTCAGGTCACGCGTCGAGGGCAGTCTCGAGGGATGTAGGCCGTTTCGCCTGGTGCTTCGGGGCATCACAGGCCATGAGGGAGAATACCTCTTCCTGAACGTCATACAGGGCAACGACGCGATCATCGACATTCATCGCAGGCTTTATTCAGGAGCTCTCGCGACCCATTGTGACCGCTCCTACGCCTTCTTACCGCACATCACCGTCGGGCGATGTGCCATTCGGGAAGAGCTCATTCGAGCGCTCGGATCATTGCAGGGATTTGATGCCTTGTTCGAGACCACGGTCGATACGGTCTCGATTGTCCGCCTTGACGATAGTAATCTTGCCGTGATAGAGAATAGAGTGATAATGGGAGATATTTGACGCAAAATCAAACAGGGGAGAGCATTCGGGGAGATTGCCATGAAGTGGGAGTATAAGACGATTCAAATGGGTGCAGGGGGATTAATTGGTGGGAGGATCAGCACGGACAAGCTGGAGGCTCTGATGAACTCTCTCGGCTCCGAGGGCTGGGAGCTTGTCACATCTTTCGCCACATCCTTCGGCGCGGGCATGACGAGGGATGCGGTTTTGATCTTCAAGCGGAAGATAGACGGATAGGCGCCCCATCCTCAGCTGGCGAGTCGGTTTCGTAGGGGCGGTTCACGAACCGCCCTTGAGCGCATCAGCGCCGAATATGAGGTGATCTGAAATTCGGATTCATGAGACTGGGCGATTCGTGAATCGCCCCTACGATGGTATTATGACTTATTTGATGGCCTCCGCGAACCGCCCAGCATCGCACCTTACGTATCTGCCCTACGACATCCCCTTCTTCGCGCATTCCGGGGGCTCTTTGTCTGCGTCCTCGCAGGCGATCTGATCGAGCGTCCGGCCCGTCGTTGCGGAGTTCGGCTCATCGACGAGGATATCGCCGCCCGAGACCGCGAACTCGTCCTTTTTCTTCCAGAGCAGCCACTGGGGCTTCGCGCCTCCCCTGTTGGTTCGGACCATGACGAACGCGCCCTTGAGCTTATTCCCTTCGAGCGAAAACTCCAGGTGGCCCTTCTCGTAGCACTCCGCCATCGACTGCGGCTCATCGCCGTCCGCCTTCATGTTGCGATACGTCCCGGTATCCCAGACCATGACCGTCCCGCCCCCGTATTCCCCCTTCGGGATCACGCCCTCAAATCCGGCGTAGTCGAGGGGGTGGTCCTCCGTCGGGACCGCGAGCCGCTTCACCTTCGGGTCGATCGATGGGCCTTTGGGGACCGCCCACGATTTCAGCACGTCATCGACCTGAAGCCGCAGGTCGTAGTGCAGGTGGCTCGCATCGTGCTTCTGCACGACAAAAATCGGCTCCCCGCCGCCCGCCTCGCCCCCGAAAGGTTCCGGCGTCTTGCCTGGGTCCCGCTTTGCTCGGTATTGCTCAAGATTGTCTTTGTCACTCATCATTTAGCTCCTGAATTAAGGCAGTTTGGTCTCAAACCCATGCTGAATATCAGCGCAGGAACACGATAGCATCATAGGACGCGAGAGGACCTGAAGCAATTGTAGAATAGCTCGAATAGCATTATATTGGGAACATGATGAGATGTGAATCTGGAAATCGATGAGGCGGAGGGAGCATATTTGAGGATATCGATTGACCTCTCAGAGGAGGAAGCCAAGGCCCTTTCGGAAGTTGCCTTGAGTCTTGGCATCAGTCCGGAAGAGTTGGTTCGTTCCACCGTAACAGATGTCTTCGGCCATCCCCGGATGAGTTTCGAAGACGCAAAGCAATATGTGATTAAGAAGAACGAAGAGCTCTTCCGGCGCCTGGCATAATGCGGCTCCTGACGGTTCACCAAGTGCTGGAACTCCACAGGGAGATACGCGAGACATGGGGAGGGAAGGAGGGCGTCCGCAGCATAGCAGCACTTGAATCTGCCCTCGCACAGCCCCAAATGACGTTTGAGGGACAAGACCTGTATCCGACTTTGGCGGAAAAGGCGGCGGCAATCTGTTTCTCCATAGTCCGAAACCATCCGTTCATAGATGGAAACAAGCGCATGGGATATGCCGTCATAGAGATAGTCCTCCTTATGGACGGCATGAGATCAGTGCCCAGTGGATGATGCGGAGCGAATGACATTAATCCTGGCGTACGGCGACCTCAGCCGTGAAGAGCTCGTTCGATGGGTTGAGAGTCATCTCAGCAGGCTCAAGTCGGGCGGTCCCGTCTGATAAGTGGTGTCTGCTTCAAAGATCACCGGCAAATGTCCCAGCGCGAGTACTTAGTCTAGCGTGCTCGGTTCTTTGCCATGATATACCATAATTGGCAGGGATTCGGGGGCTCTTGGGCTTGAGTTTCCTCCAGCGCTTCAGGACTGTCATCGATTACCGAGAAGGCTTCTTTGAGGTTTCTTAATTCGGGGGCCGAGGGACTTCTCGGCTAATCAACTCGTCTCAAACGTTAGTTGCTGGAGATTCAGCGGACGGCTTCTCTTGGAGAGATGAAGGATCTCCACCCCGACGATCTCGTTTTTGTCGTTGAAATCGATGACGAGCCCCGGTGAGACTTCCTCTGATTCTGCGACGGGCGAATCATCAACCACCAAATAAAGGGCATCTGCTTCCCGGTCGACTCTCAATCTCATACTGACTCCGCAATGGTCACTCACGCAGCGATTTCAATGCCCTCCTGGCGGGCGATCGCGATGATGGGGCGGCCGGTGTCGGTCTCCCACTCCTTCTCGCCGCAGGGGATCGGTTCGATGCGGCTGTCCGTCGCGGTTGCACGCCAGAGCTGCTCCACCAGCGTGATGTCATGTTGGTGGTCGAATTCGGGCGCAATAATAACCAGATCGATGTCGCTCCACTCGTTTGGGTCGCCATTGGCATAGGAGCCGAAAAGGACGGCACGCAACGGGTGAATACCGTAGTCAGGAAGCGCTGCCAGATACCGGCGGACAATCGCTATAATTTCGCTGCTAGCCATTCCGTCATCTCTTTCATCTGCGCGAGTCTGTCCATGGCAGCTCCGTCATCTATTTGGGCCTTGCCCTGATCCGGATAGCGGCCGGCCAACTGATACAAATTGAAGCGCCGAAGCAAATCCAGCCTTTCGGCATCCAGCGGCAATTCTGCGACCTCAGCCAGGCGGACCAGATTGTGGATGTAGGGCGGTACTTCGCCAGTGGTGCGAACCACGTGTGCTTTCAGGATTTTCTCGATCGCAAGATGTGCGAAGAACAAGCCGTGGCGGAAGCATCCCTTATTGATAAGGATTTCAGCCGCAGCAATGTCCTCCTTGCTGCCATTCCGCCAATATTTTATCTGCCTCTCTAAATCCATCTGTCAGGCCAGTCCTGCGATTGAAATGTCCCATTTTTCAAAACCATTGCTCTATGAGCCGAGGATACATACACGAGTATTGCCATGCAAGCGGCTTCCAATGGATAAGTAGTGGTCGTGGATTCCCACCATCAATCCAATACCATCATGGAACCAAGAAAATCAGTCAAAAAATAGGCATTAGAGCTTGACATTCGCATCATTATATTGTTATGCTGCGACTTGGTCATTCTATATAGTGTATATTTTCCGGGCGTTTTCTGATGGGGAGGAATAGCTATGAAGGAGAAGATCGGGCCCAGTTTGCTTCTCGCTGCGCTATTGCAGTCGGGCGCGATGCAGCTTCCGGCGGCGGAGTATGACGTCAAAAAGGACGGCACGGGCGATTTCACCGCGATACAGGATGCAATCGACGCATCGCGGCACGGCGACGTGATAGTCGTCCATCCAGGCCAGTTCTACGAGAACATCCGCTTCAACGGCAAGAATATAATCCTTCGCTCCACGGACCCGCCCGATAGGGACATCGTCAAGGTCACCATCATCGATGGCGATGGCGTCACTTCGGTCATCACGCTGGATGGGACCGAAAGCTCGGAGTCGGCGATATCCGGCGTGACTATCATGAATGGCGACGCAGACTTCGGGGGAGGCATTCGCGGGAATGGTGCCGAGACGACCATCTCGCATTGTTCTATCGAAGCGAATCATGCCATCAGTGGCGGCGCGGTCATGGATTGCGACGGGCGAATAGCCTCCTGCACGGTCGAGTTGAACTCCGCAATAAATGGAGC
>JAFGIT010000023.1 GCA_016929465.1 Candidatus Coatesiibacteriota bacterium
CTCAATGCCGCCTTCTGCCCCCTATGCTCGCCCGCTATGACCAGTGATAGGTTATTTCCAAGCCGCTTCCTCGCTATCTCGAATGCCTCGAGAAGACGCCGGACGTTCTTGTGCTCACGAAGGCTGCCCACATAGAGGATGTAAGGCGATTCGAGGCCGAAATCGGACCTCAAACTGGCAGTGACCTCATCGGACGGCAGCTCCTTGAAGGCCTCGGATACACCATTGTGGATGACCGCGACCTTCTCCTCGGGCACATGCAGATGCTCGATTATCTCTTTCTTGCTCGAATTCGATGCGGTGATGATCCTGTCCGCGACACGTGCAGAGAGCCTGAGCATCTGCTCCGCATATTTCCGATGGACCCTCGATGAGAGCAGCTCGGGCAGCAGAAGGTGATTTATATCGTGAATCGAGACCACATACTTACAGCGCTTTATTGGGGACGTCGCGTAATGAAGCCAGTGTAGGAGGTCCAGATCGAGCTTCTGCGAATGCCCGGGCAGTCGGATAGATTCGCGGATCGAATAGCGCTTCGTGGTCTCCTTGATAGTGGTGAAGTTGGGGCCTTTGACGCCCACCACGTCGGGATCGCCGAAGAGGAAATAGCTAGTCTCGCTATCTATCGCTGCGAGGTTCTCGATCAGGTTCGCCGTTATTGTCCCAATACCGTAATCCAGTATCTTCCTGCAATCGATGCCGACCCTCGCTGCTCCCTCGGCTCGTGCGCGGGGCTTGTGCCACCATAGTCTGGGTAGGAAGATTGCCAATTCTATCGGCTCTCTGCACCTGTGGTGTTCGGAAACATGTCAAAATGAAGGCCGTCAGGAACCGGACCTGTTCATTAGTTCATCGAGATCGAACATGTCATTGCCGGCATCGGCCGGCTGGCTTGCAACCCGCTGGATGTTCTCCAGCTTGCTGACTATCGAGGCGATGCGGTCCGCGTTCTCGACTATCGACTTCGCCTTGCGCTTGACCGATTCATCGCCCTCGAAGAACATCTTCTCCAGCATTTGGGCAGACAGGAGGATGCTGCAAAGCGGGTTGTTTATTTCGTGATTCACCGTCGCAACCATGCGCTCGATGGTCTTCAGCCGCTCAGCCTCTATCAGCTTGGCATGCGCCGCCTTGAGCTCTTCCTGCGCCTCGACCGCGCGCATATACAGCTTGGCATTCATGATCGCTATGCCGGCGTACTCACTGAATCGCTCCAACAGAGCTGTGTTATCCTCGGTGATTGGCCGGTGAGATTCGTGGTTGTCAACGGTGATGGTTCCAACGACAACGTCCTTTACTACGAGCGGGATCTTCGCCATCGGTCCCGGATATAGCCTGGCTGCTTTCTGTGCGGTCTCCCCGTTCCCGAATTCTCCCTTTGCGAAGTATTTCAGCTTTCGATGGAAGACTTGCTCCGCCCACGGGGCGATCTTTTCGTCCGTAAGCGGCCACACCTTTTCGGCCAACTGCGATTCATATCGGTCCTCGGGAATCCCGGTCGCCATGACCGCCTCCTCGAGCTTCTGGTCCCAATCAATGAGAGAGAGAACGACCCTGTCGAAGTGCGTCGCGTTCGAAATGCTGACCAGTATCTCTTTCAGGACCTCATCGAGATCGAGCGAGCTCGCAATCGACTTGGCAATTCGCTCGAAAGTGTCGAATTGTTCAGTCGCTTGTGCGGAATTCTCTCTCTCCCTATTCAGCCGGCCATTCTCCTTCTCCAGTTCCTCGATTTGTCCCACTACTTGTTCATAGAAACGCTTATTGTCCACAGCATCTTTGAGCAGGTTTGTGGTCCGCTCCGGTTCCAGCGGCTTTTTGAGGAAGAAGGACGCCGCTCTATTCCATGCGTTGAGGACCTTACCAAGAGTTGGTTTTGCGGAAGCCACGACTGTCGGGATGTGTCCTTCGGGGCCGGCCGTCTCGGCGAGGATGTCCATTCCGAGTGTCTCGGCAAATTCGACATCAGCAAGGATGACGTCGCATTCCTTCCGCCTGAGACACGCTCTTATGTCGTTGGCAGAGCCGTAGGTCAGAATCTCGAAGCCCGATTCAACAAGAACAGGTGCAATTTGCTCGAGTGACTCCGGCGTATCAATTATCAGCACCCTCGCGGGTGTGTCCGCGATTCCCTTTAGCCCCATAATAATCCTAATGCCCTTCCAAAAGACGCAGCCCGAACCAATAAGTAACCCGCAACGGGCGTCAGGTCAACAGCTTTGTTAAGATGCCTCATTCGTGAGGCATGTATGACGCCTGCGACAATCGAAACAGATGGCAGAAGAGCCGAGCAGTTCTTTGGAGTGCTCTCAGCACCCTCGGCGCAGTTCTTTGGAGTGCCCTTGGCACTCACAGCACCTGGCAGGTGGGGCAGAGGTAGCAGGAGCCGCCGAGGTATTGGATCTTCTCGATGGTCGTGCCGCATTCGGGGCAGGGCTTCCCAGAAGCGTTCTTGTCCATGAGACGGATGTAGCCGCCCAGGTTCCCGAATAGGTCGTATTCGTCATACCGGCCGCCCCTTTCGCGGATCTCGCTGACTGTGTCGGTGATCGCACGGTAGAGCGACTCTCGCTCATCTTTCGTGAGCTCGGATATCGCTCGTCTCGGATGGATTCTGGCTCGGAAGAGAATGTCCTGTGCGATGGCGTTTCCGAGCCCCGGGATGATCTGGTCCTGTGTGAGGAGCGATTTCGCGCTCCGCTTCTGCCCCTCGACCAGTTCGTCGATCAGTGCGTTGAAGTAATCGAGCGTGAATGCTGCATCGGTGGGCGTGGTCCTCATGTCCTTGATGTAATTCCTTTGGAGCTCTTCGCCCTGGGCATAGAGCTCTATTGCGCCCCACATCTGCGTCATCAGCGTGAAGAAAGAGCCGTCCTCGAAGTTGATCAGTAGGTGATACTTCTTCGGAGGTTTCGACCCGGACGCATGATAGAGCGCCTTCCCGCCAAACTCACCGAGCACCAGCACAAATCCGGGCTCGAGCGGAATACAGAGCCACCTTCCCCTCGGATAGGCCTCGCCGATGCTCTTCCCCCCGGTGAGCTTCTCGAATTCCTCGTGGCTCCTGTTATACCAGACCCATTTGTGGGCGCTATTCCCGAGGCTTCCCTTCGAAATAACCTTGCCTTTCAGTGTCCCATTCATCTGCCCAGCAAGGACCATTATCTCAGGTAATTCGAACATTTCCGTCTCCTATTTCATTGTCCAGACCGAACCGTCTCTTGGAGGGCGCCCAATACGCCGGACCTTTCGTAGGTTCGGAGCGGAATTCATCGCCACCCAGTCCATAATGTCCATCAGAGTCCATATTTGTCCATTCATAGCACAGCCTCGTTGAAGATCTCCCTAATTCGGCTTCCTACAGCGCACCGTAACCACCTTCGAACTCTCGTTGGGCGGGGCGTCTGTCAGCCAATCAGTCAGCCTCACATCGACAAAGCCCGCGTCGAGCGCGTATCGCCTCGCCTCATCTTCCGTGAAGAAGCGACCATATCGCTCGTTCGCCTCGGACTCGACGAAGACGCCGTCCACAAACTTGTCCAGGACAAAGAGCCGGGTCCAGATGTGCGTCACCGGGTCATACTTGTTCCGATTTCGCCAGGCGATGACTATATTGTCCGGGCCGCATACCCAGTCACCCCACCACTTGCGCTCGTCATCCCACGCCTTTCTGACAGGCTCATACTCGAATATGAAAAGCCCACCCGGCCTCAGATGTGCCATCACCCTCTCGAAGGCCTTTTTGATCTCTTCCTCCTCTAAGAAAAGACCAAGCCCGCCCGAACCGAAGACGACCAGCCCGAACTTCTGCGAAAGGTCGAAATCGAGTATCGACTGCTTGTGCAATTCCGCCTTCAGGCCCTTCGTCTCGCACATCGCTCTGCACCGAGCCATCATGTTGTCCGAAGTATCAAGTCCGACGATATCGACACCTCGCTCCAAGAGCGGCACCAGGATCCGCCCGGTCCCGCTTCCGACCTCCAGAACCGGCCCTCCCGCCTCCTCAATGCAATTCATCCAGAACTCAATCTCCTTGCTCTGGTCGTGCCCCCCCGAAACATACTCATACCACTCAGCGTGAAGTCTCCGATATTCCTTGTTTTCCATGCAATTGCACTCCGAATATTCACGAGTTGGCGCTGTCTCGGAAGTTCATTGATCCTGCAATATTGACACCTTCCAATTGCGATGACAAATCGATATTGCCGGTCGATGAAAAGAATAGGGAAAGACGCCTAGACTACTATACTACTATATAAATCTCACTTGAACGATCCGTTCAAGACCCGTAGATTATTCGTGACTGCAATAGAATAACCAGCGGCTGCAAATCGACTGACTTGTCAATCAGGAGAGAGACAATGATTAAATTCTTAGAGAAACGAGTATTCAGTGACCCTGTCGCTACATCCGAGAGAATGGTCGGCAGGAGATCGACTTACATTGCATCTCTCTTCGGGCAGCTGGGATGTGGAATAGGCCTA
>JAFGIT010000221.1 GCA_016929465.1 Candidatus Coatesiibacteriota bacterium
ATGACGTGTACTCGATGCATACCACCTGTAGGGGCTGGCCTTGTGCCTGCCCGAAGATATAGATGGGCGGGGACAAGCCACCGCCCCTACGCCAAGGAGGCGACCCTAGGCGGGCGCCTGCTCAATGCCGCAGGCAGGGTCATCGCCTTCGCCACCAGACGACACCGCCGACAATCAGCGGCAGCATCGGGAAGAGGACGATCGAGACGAACTTGATGACATTCAGGTCGAGGCTGGTGAGAACTAGCTGGTCTGGATGACGGCTTCTCTTCGGGATGGCGGTGATGTCCTCGCTCTCCGAGAGCCATTTTATTGACGAGACGAAGAGCTGTTCATTGCCGAGTTCGTCGATGAACCTATCCGTGGCGAAGTCGGAGTCGGCGACGGCGAGAATGCGCACCATTTTCTCCCCGGATGCCCTTCGAAGTCGCCTCGCCTGCTCGAGCAGGCCGGGATGCGAAAGCAGGTTCGGACTGCCCCCCTTTTCATCGTCACCACTCCTGGCATCTCTCTCCCCGGGTGGCGTGGCGAAGAACACGGCAGGAACCTCGACCGAGGCCGCCAGGTAGAAAGGACCAAGCACGGGCTCCGCTCCGACGCTCCCGTCTTTTTCGATTGCGTAGGACGCTGGGCTCGATGCCAGGATGCCCGACAGATCGATATCGAGCGAGCGGTCTTTTAGCGGCTTGATGGGCGCCGCGCTCGGGAAGAACACTGTCGGAAGACCGGCAGAAAGAGGATGGGGCACCTGCCCATCGCGTGCGACCGCGGGCGTGCGGGGGTCCTTGAATACATTCCTGGCCGGATCATAGACCTCACCTGAAATCACCTCCAGGCCGACCTCTTTGAGTAGGTTCGGCAAGGTATCAGGGCCTTCTGGCTCGAGCATGACCAACAAGTCGCCCCCTCCCATCAGGTAGTCGTTCAACGCAGCGACCTCATTGGGCAGGAAGGCGACCCTGGGTGCAGCCACTATGACGACTGACGCCCCGGTCGGGACCCTTGGCTCAGAAAGGAAATCGAGCGGCTCGACGTCGAAGGAATCCAGCCTAAGGTATTGCGCCGCTTGTGCCATGCCGTCGCTCGCACCTTCGAGTATTTGACGTTCGCCATGGCCGGATAGGAAATAAACCCTGGGGCGTCGGCTGCTCGTCACACGGACTATCAGGCCGGTGATCGATTGCTCACGCCATGATGCGGACCACTCCTTCTTTTCGCCCGATACGACCAGGACCTTGCCAGCGACGTCCCAGCCGTAGCGGCTTGCCTCGGCTCGGCTCAGGTCGGGGTCGATGATGCGCGTCTCGATTAGGTCCGATGCATCGTCATATTGCTCCAGAAGGTCCCTGGCGTCGGTAATGAGCGGATCATCGCTCTTGACGAAGCCGATAATCTCGACCGGCTCTCCTATCGCCTCGATCTCCCTCATCGAGAAAGGCGAGAGCGTGAAGCTCCTGCTTGCTGTCAAGTCGATTGTGGCCCGATGCTCAAAGGCGAGCATGAAAAGAGCAGCCGCAACACAGAAGGTAACCAGCGTCGAAACCACAAAAGAGACCACGCCCACGGCAATCAGTTTCCTTAAGGATCGATTGATGGAGGCTCGCCGCGATATCGCCCAGAGCAGCCCGAAAACACCGGCAGCAATCACGAAAAGCACTACCGAGAAGACGGCTCTGAGGAAGAACAAGTAGATCAAGAGCGCCAGGAATCCGCAGATGATCGCGAGGACCGGGGATAGCTTGCCCATGAATCGAGAGCCGATGGGATCCGAGCTCATGAGCGCCTCCTCAACCGAAGGACTTGTGTCGTGGCGAGCACGAACGCCAGGGCCCCGAGGATGAAGTACGCGGCATCGGCCGTATCGAAGACGCCCTTCGCGAAGCTGCCGAAGTGAGTGAATGGGGATAGGACCGCGATGGCGGTATCGGAATCCTGACCGCCGCTCGGCAGCAGAAACAGGCCCAGAAGGATACCGATGGCGATGACCGCCGCTATCGCGGTATTGCTGGTTGTGGAGGACGCGAAGAGGCCTATTGCGCAGAAGAGCGAGCCCGCCAAGATAAGCCCTATATATCCCGACAGCATCTGCCCCATGTCGGGCGAGCCATATTTAAGCAATAGTAGGGGGAATTGACAGGTGCAGACGAGCATGACGATCAATACACAGACGCAAAAGAGGAACTTCCCGAGGATAATCTGAAGCGGTGTTATCCTGCTCGTGAATAAGAGGTCGGAGGTCTTGGAGGAAAATTCCCCCGCAAGGAGTCGCATGGTGATAGCCGGAGCCGTCAGCAACACCAGAACCGCCATGATCTGGAAGATGGGCCTCATGCTCGAGGTCCTATACTGGTCCGTCCAGTGAAAGAAGGCGATGCCGGACATGGCGAGAAAGGCAGTAACGATCAGGTACCCCGCAATTGAGCCAAAATAGACCCGAAGCTCCTTGGCGCAGATGACTGCGATTTTTCTCATCGGCAAGCCCTAACCTGAGCGAATTCAGCCACCTAAAAGCAGCTTGGCCCCTTTATGGGCCGCATCGACGATCTGATGCACAACTAGCCAATAGAAAACTCCATCAACCAGGCCTGGTCGCATCTCTCAAAGCCGAGTGATTCCAATAGATTCTGGGGTCCGGGATTCTCCTGGAAGCAGCAGGCGGTTATATGCTCCGTCTTGCCGGCCAATTTTTCGATCTGGCGAACTAGCAGCGTCCTGGCACACCCCATTCTGCGAAACTTCGAGTGCGTTGCGGCATGTCCGAGCTCAGTCACCCATGGTGTCGAGAAGTGAACGCCCGAGACACCGACCAGGTCCTTTCCACTGAATACTCCCACCCATGGGCCGAGCTCCAGCGCGGTCGGACCGAATGCGATCGCAGGCACGTCGTCATAGAGCGCCGAGACGGCAGCCAGATCGGCTGTCGTTATGTCCCTGATCGTGAGCCCTGGATCGAGCAGGGTCGTCCCCCTCTCTGGCTTCGAGCCTCCCGGTAGATCGTATCTGAACTCAGGCATCTCCCATTTGACGAATGACATGGACTTAATCAGTTTGCGCTGGCTGTCAGAGGCTAGGCATGTGAATACCCCTGATTTGCACTGCGGCAGCTCCAGCGCGAATCCCATCAGATCAACGAAAGTCTCTCCGGTCATTTCTGAGAATGCGATCGCCGTCAACGGCAAGTGCTTCGTTACTGAGAGAATGCCCTTCAGCCTGGTCCCATTCTTCAATGAAACGAAGAAGTCGCAATGCGGGCGTAATTGGGTTAAGTCTGCCAGCAGAATCGGATTAGCCAGCGGGTCGAGCTTCAATTTCTCCAGAAAGTCATCTAGTGCCTGCTCTTGTACATTTGAAAGTTCCACAGCTACCTCCTTTGTGTGATCCTATCAAATCTATTGTTCAATGGGCAAGCCATCCATTTGCCACGGCGTTGCTCCGCCGCCTATGAAGCTGGTCTTGCGCGGTCTTGAGCCCATGCTCTGAATTCGGCCACTTGCTCCTTCATCATGGTTGAAAGCGGAACGCTATCGCTGAAAGCCTTTATTATATCCTTTTCGGTAATGTCTCGCTTCATGGCGAACGCATCATATAGCGCGGATATGATCCCCTGTTCTATTTCGGCGCCGCTGAATCCCCTGCAGACCCGTGCCAATTCGTCTATCGAAAACTTGCCGGGGGGTCGATTGCGCTTTTTGAGATGTATCTCTATAATGCTCTTCCTCTCTTCTACCGTCGGGAGATCAATGAAGAATATCTCATCGAATCTCCCCTTACGGAGCATCTCAGGGGGCAGTTGGTCGATTGCGTTTGCGGTCGCGACCACGAATACAGGCTTGGTCTTCTCCTGTAGCCAGGTCAAGAAAGTCGCGAAGACCCTGGCGGTCGTCCCACCATCTGAGATACCCGAGCCGGATACACCCGAAAAGCCCTTCTCGATCTCATCGAGCCACAATATCGCCGGGCTGAGCGACTCCGCTATCTTGATCGCCTTGCGCATATTGTCCTCTGAAGTCCCGATATATGAACCGAATAAACTGCCGACATCCAGCCGTAACAGTGGAAGTTTCCAGAGCGATGCAACCGCCTTCGCAGTGAGGCTCTTGCCGCATCCCTGGACGCCGACCAGGAGCAGACCTTTGGGCTCAGGGAGCCCAAATTCCCGAGCCTCCGAGCCGAATGCCGCGGCGCGGTTCCTGAGCCAGGCCTTGAGCTTCTCGAGACCGCCAACGCCGGAGATCGTCTCCGAGAGGTCGAAATACTCGAGCACGCCGGTCTTGCGGATTATCTGCTTCTTCTCCTTGATTATGAGCGGAAGGTCCTCCTCAGTGAACTTGCCATCATTCACGAGAGCCTTCGCGAAGGCATTCTCAGCCTCCTCCTCTGTGAGGCCGGATGTGGCCCTGACCATCTTGTCCAGGATGTCATCCCGAATATCAACCTTCAGCCTGGGGTCGCGCTTCGCCTGCTGGACGACCGAGTCGAGTATCTTGCCAAGTTCCTCTTCCGAGGGCAACGGCACATCCAACACCGAGATCTCTTTCTCCAACTCGATCGGAATATTCAGCACCGGAGACAGGATGATAACCGTCTTGTAGCTCATCTTGAGCTTCGCCGCGACATCCCTCAGGCGCCGGGTGACTATTGGCTGGTTCTCAGTGAGAAAGGGGTGAAAGTCCTTGAGCAGGAATACTGAC
>JAFGIT010000222.1 GCA_016929465.1 Candidatus Coatesiibacteriota bacterium
ACCGAGATAGTATGCTTTCCTGACATAGGTCTGATCTCAACCACCTTGCCGATGACACTGCACGCGGGCAATGGAAAACTCCTTGGCCCCCTATCCCCCTTTTGAAGAAAGGAGAGATTACCGTCGGTCTCGATCCGCTTGAGAACTCGATGCGTGACTACCTCGGGCCCGACTTTGAAAGTGACCAAGTCTCCGGGTTTTATCTCATTCACGTTTATGTGTTGGACCACTATCTCGTCACCAGGCTCCAGAGTTGGAATCATGCTCAGGCCTGCGGTCTTCAGGACACTGCACTTCCCCGAAGACTTCCAGAGCTCGAGTATTCCGTCGGCAAGTCTATGATCTAAATCAGCCACCTTCCGCTCCGAATCTGGCATCTCACTATTTCACCAGAGTATCCGAAGGAGGCGTGCATTATCAACGTATCTCGAATCTGGCTGAGCTCACTGAGCCGATGAACTGGGACATATCACCAGGCTGTGTCATCGCCGCATAGAATGTGTATGTCCCAACCGGCGAAGGCTCAGGGACCGGTATGGAGGCCGCCCTCAGCCGGAGCTTCAAAAATGGGAATAGATCGACCGGTATTGGAGCCGGCTCGACCCCGAAGCCCGGGTAGTAGAGGAGAGTCCCGCCGTAATCCAACGCCAGGTAGGCATCGACGCTGATCGTGTCGCCGCTGTTCTCCAGCAGCACATCGACATTGAGGGTCTGTCCACCGTAGTAAATGTCCTTGTCCGTCGAGACTATCAAACGCGGATCTACAGGTGCGGTAGGGACTGCAAGGGCAATCCCGGGGTCCCCGAACAAAGTATATGTCTGCATGATGTTGTCGAAATATGCTGCGTATCCGGCCCTCGCGAAGCCGACCACCTTTGCTGTCATCACCGCAGAGCCAAGGTAGCAGTTGAAATCGTAGAAAACCTCCTCATAGAAGGCGCTGGCCAATATCTTGTGGTTTGAGGCATTATCTACACCGGTTGGCGAAAGCGAACCTATTGCTCCCTTACCAGCAGTTCTCACTAATACATCCCCCATGCACGCAGTACTGTCAACATGCGGGAAGAAGCCGTTCAGGCAAGTGAGTGTAATAGCGAAGGGCATTTTATCGCCGTTCTGAAGTGCCGATACATTGCCGGAAGAGAACAGGCTTTGCGCCCATCTATTGATATTGCCGTGACCCGCATAATTTACTAGCAGACATCCTGAATCGAGGTTTGCCATTAGATCGGCGTTGGCCTCGCTGCCAGTGCTGTAATCTTTGTAGTTGACGTGGGTGGCATCATATTCACCCGGCAGATAGAACATGGCAAGCTCCATGTTCAGGTTCACCGACTCATTCTCGTTGTCCGCCGCGAAGAGCACTCTATTGCGCCAATCCCCTGTCGCATGGCCATTGTCGTATGCCTCGATCTTATTCAGGACCGCATCGACGTCACTCGAGCGCTTGGCGCAAATTCTGCCGATCCCCATATCAGGCAGAATATCCGAGCCATCGACGCAGACGAACCAGTTGTCCGTCGGCGTCTCGCCCATCGCATTCGGATCCGGATCGTTATACACGTGCGTAGGAACATAATCGATTTCAGTTCCTTTTCTATACTTGGGGTCTATATCAGCATCACCGACGAGAAGGACATCCGAGGGTGGAGGGCCCGAGAAGTTCTCATACGCGTATGTCAGAAAGTCCTTAATCGCTTGTGGGCTTTTTACACCGTGACTGAATTCGTCATATACATCTTCGATATCGACCAGCATAGTCACAACGCCCTTTGCAGAATGATGCTGGGCTATTCCCTCGGCCGAATCGATGAAGTTCGGGTGTGAGATAATGATATAATCCGCCCGATTTGCCGAAGACATCAAAGATGACGGTGTGTCCAGGACAATGTCGGATGCCTGATTGAAGGACGAACTCTGCGCGACGTAATATTTCCTATCCGGAGATGTGTTGTCCTGGAAACTCACGGCGAATCCACCACCATCCGGAGAGATTGAAATATTCGTCAGATTTTTGGGGACGGCCGGATCGGTTATATCCAGGGCCATAATGTCATCCGACGAGAAGCCACCTATATGGAACTCAGTGGGACCTGTCTCTCGCGGACTGAACTCCAGGACTCCCGCCGTTGCGACAAAGGTCGCTAGGTATGTGATCTCGAAGTAGTTGAAGTAGAGCTGATCGAGAAAGGTGAGATCTCCGGGGCAATTCATCGTGAGCTCATTACGACCAGCCTGAATGAGCGACTGGGGGCCGGTTATCTCATGCGTAAATATGATTTTTCCGTTCCATGTCTGATCGTCGGTTAATTGGTCGTTGATGAAGATCTGAGTATGGTGATCTGGATTGACATTTGCTACATCGGAGTAACCGCGCAATTCGACCAAGATTGTGGCTTCGAACGCCTCAGAAGACAGATTATGGATGTCGAATCTGTGTTCAATCGTGTCCGGTGCGGTGATTCTGTCACCCCAGAAGTAGTGATCCTCGCCCTCGCTGTCCGGTATGTTCTGATTATAGCTTGAGTTGACCTCGAATCTCGGCGAATCGATGAATGCTGTCGCGAGCTGTGCTCCTCCAGTCGGGTGGGCATCAACATCTGTCATTCGCGATGCTCCGCTCTGCCCGAAATTCACCCAATAGACATTGTCGTTGGTGAATTCGCTGTCGGGAGCCTCACCCCATAAAAGGAAGTAATCCGCTGCATCAAAGACTCCATCGCCACCTTCCTGCACGAGGAGCGCAATCTCCTGACCCATGTTGCTAACCGAGATCTCGGCGGGCACAATTGTCGAGAGAGTAATGCCTGCTGCAGCGATCTCACTGCCGGTTACCTTGTAGATACCATCGTGGTCGAGAATTATCTTGAGGGCATCCTTGTCCTCCGCGAGCGCAATTTGCTCTGGCTGGGGCTCATCGGCGGACCTGACGAGAAGCGGACGCACGTCATCGGGATTCTCTACGCTGCACCTCACTGCACCGAGCATCCTCGACGAAGAGCCACACTCTGAATACCTGACGCCAAATTCATCCAAGCCAAGGTCTGCGCCCATGCCGTCGATATGAACAGCGATAGTCCCTCGCTCGATGAATCGCATGGTGCCGGTGACAGGATTATATCTCAACGGATTCACTATTATCCGGATTAGTGGTTGTCCGCGAAACACTCCGAAGAACTCGGCCTCGACTTCAGAGTCTGGATAGTAGGCATTGGCAGAATATTGCGCCTCATCAAGCTCGAAGCATGGCTCAAGGGCAATCTCCCCCCCGTCATCCATCCTGATATACCTCGGATTCGGTGCCACGCGAAGTCCATAAAATTCCTCCTCCGTGGTGCAAATAAACTCTGCAGAAGGCTCGCAATCGCCGGGAACTGCAAGCAGGAAGCCCAAGAAAGGAAGGGATGGTTTTCCGGGCTCGCCGATGCTCTCGCAGCCCGATATCTCGACCTCCTCAAAGAGGTCCCCATTGAATTCCTGCCAGCTGAAATCGGGCGCAGGTGACTCGAATTCGAGTATGAAGCCGTCCGGAGTGCTCTCGATCAGAGAGATGCTTGCCGTTTCAGCGGCAGGCGATAGGCTCGAGAACACCACCAATAATGCAACTATAAGCGAAGCGCAGAAACACGGCTTTCTCAATGAATATCTATTCATTTATTACCCCCGTCTGAGAATGGATCGTTTGATTGCGGGCTAATTACTGGAAACAGTCTCTTCGATGATGTCGATCATGTCATCGAGCTTGCCAACGACAAGCTCAAAGCATTTTGTCTTGCGCACAATGTCAGCAAGGGCAAGATACATTTTGGTCACGCTGCCCTTGAATTGCTTGGTTAGAAGCGCGGACCTCGCGCCAGAACGTGCTCTAGTCAGCAGCTCGAACATCGCCCTCGAATAGGGCATGGGCGCTAACTGAGGAGGCCTGCTGAAATCAGGCTGGCCGTGCTCGCCCTTCACCGTATCGAAGATCAAGACATTGTGCCTGTACGAGATCTCCTCGAGCTTGGCCAGAACAGGATAGCCACTTTGAACCTGGAATCGGATGATAGGGAACTTGGCATCCGAAGTCTCGCCGGTAACATCCGCCCCCTCTATCCCGTCAACCTTTCGCATCTCGGAGAGCATTATGTCGGGAGCCTCGCTCGTGATCAGATAGAGAATCTTCGCGGATGCCAATTGAGACATATCCTCTTCTGGGGAGGGAACCAGGAAGAAAATGAACCTGGCAGGGCACGGCTTAGTGGCAAGGGCACCCTTTAGCTCACCTATATCCAGCACTCGTTTGTAGCCGCCCCCCAAAAGAGGGATTGTCTCGAGCTTGCCCATATCCACGCCATCGATCCGGTGCTCGACGCCCTCGCGCATGCCCAGTCCCCTTGGAAAGGGATAGACCATGTGATCAAGTCGATGAATCGCAGCGATCTCATCCGAGAAGAGGGAGAAGCCTCGATTGATCAATGACAGGGTAACAGTC
>JAFGIT010000223.1 GCA_016929465.1 Candidatus Coatesiibacteriota bacterium
AAAAATTGAAAAAGCCAATATCTGTCCCATGGCTAAATGGAAGGAAAATCTCAATCCAATTCATGCCCTAAATAAATACGAAACACCTCCCGAATCTCAACCTAAATATGACGCTCAGAACGCTCGCGAGAATCGTTGATTGATCTTTTCCGAGATGGCCGCCCCGTTTATGTTCCAGCTCGAGGAATTCGTGGGGACCGGATTGAAGCCTTCGCCTATAGCCCAAAGAAGAACCTTCTAGAGGAATCGGATCTCTGTCTATGTTGCGTCTCGGTAGGGGCGAAGAGATCGAGCGGCATCGGCCGTGCCGTTGCGGCTCAATTGAAATGAGCATCGGGCGACAAGAGGCCCTATATGGTGGAAGTATTCCCTAAACTTCCCCCAAATGATGCAGGACGAGCGCGAGCGCGACTATGGGGGCGGTCTCTGCTCTGATTGTGCGGTGCCCCATCCTCATCGGGAGGAAGCCACGCTCGACCGCGAGGCGTCGTTCCGCCTCTGAGAAGCCCGATTCCGGCCCGATGAGGAGATAAACGCAGGCCGTCTCATCTATTTCGACAAGTGCTTTGGGTAGTAACTCGTGTGCGGGTGTGGCGTCGGGATCGGGGGAGAGCAGCAGCTTCACATCCGCTTCGGAGGCAGCTTTCAGGGCCCTCGAGAGTGGTCTCACAGAGTCCACTGTGGGGAAGAAAGCCCGTCCGCTCTGAAGCGCTGCGGCCCCCGCGATGCGGGACCACCGCTCTGTTTTCTTGCTGCTGCGGTCTTCGTCCCCCCTGAACTTCGACCTGTCGGAGGAGATGGGGATGAATCTCGACACTCCGAGCTGCGTGGCCCTGTCGATGACTTGGTCCATCTTGCCGCTCGATAGGCAGCATTGCATCAGGACGACCTGGTTTAGAGTCTCAGGCGTCTCTGGTGCCCGCTCTTCCATGACTTTGCAAACGACCGCCTCTGGGCTAAATCTCGTAATCTTCAGGAGATAGTCGCGGCCCACGCCGTCGGTTGCCGTGAACTCCTCGCTGATTTCATTGCGGAGGACGGTCCGTATGTGGTGTGCCTCTGCCCCGACGATGACCACCCGGTCACCATCGATAGCCTCCCTGGGCACGAATATTCGATGCATTGCGCTATTAGTCCCTATATGAAATCGTTGATTGCCTTCAGGCAATGATCATGGCGGCACGAGGAGGAGTCAAGATGCCTTTCGGAGTGCGGTCACTTGGTGAGGTGAAGTTATTTGTCCGCAGATTACCCAGATTGGTTATGAAATGAGCCATTCGTGCTTCTTCGTATTCATTCGTGGACGAACATCTGATCGATCCACCAGTCGAAATCTTATGCGGTGCCGGGTCACCGCAATTCAAAGCGGCGAGAGCTCGCACGCACTCCATGTGAGTTGCTGCGGCTTTCAGAAACACATTGGGAAGCGCAGGAAGCTCTGGGAGACGAAGCGGGCCCCGTCGGCCTCGATTTCCGCCCCCTCCCGCGCGGGACGTAATGCGGCGCTCCGACCGACACCCTTACCGCAGGAGCCAGTGATTATCGCTGTTCTTCCCTCGAGTTCCATTTCACCTCCTGTTGCCTTTTTGCGACACATCCGCCGATGCGGCTATGAAGCATCTATTTGATATCCTTCATCAACTCCTCGACTGCCCTCTCGAGCTGCGTGTCCGAGGTCAGGCTGAAGTCCTCCTCGGGCGGATTCTCGACGTAGATGTCGGGCGCAATCCCAGTATTTTCCAGGTCCTTACCGGCGAGTGTGTATGCCCCACACGTGGGCAGCATGTAATACGTCCCATCGATCAGCTTCCTGAGGGCCATGATATACATCTGGCTGCCGCCAGTGGGCACGCCGACCAGCTTCCCTATGCCGCGCTCGCGGAATGAGTAAGGGAAGAGCTCGGCGTCACTGCCCGAATACTCATTTATCATGACCAGGACCGGCTTGTTCCAGTTGTATCTCGGCTGTGGGAGCATAGGAGCGCCTTCTCGGTCACGATAGATGAGATATTGCTCCCGACCGAGTATCGACAGCAGCTTGTCGTGAAGATCGCCTCCCTCATTGTATCGCACATCGATTATGAGAGCCTTCTTATCCTGGGCCTCGCGGACTAGCCCCTTCAGGAACTTGCGGTAACTCGACTCGTCCATGCTCGGGATGTGGATGTAGCCGATAGCACCACCCGAGGCCTTATCGACTATCGCCTTTCGGGAGGCCACCCACCGGTCATATACTCTCTCCTGGATCATCTCCCTAGATGAGGGTCTTACCGTTATGAGCCGTTCATTCTTCCGTTTATCTTTAACCAGAATATCCACTTTGCGCCCGACCTGCCCCTTCAGAGCGCCGAAGGCGTCGCGAGTCCCGCTCAGTCTCTGCCCATTTATCTGTAGAAGGATCTCCCCCGGCATGACGCTCGCACCTGGTTGGTCGCATGGCCCATCGGGGACCACGGCTACCGCTCGGAGACCATCGCCCGCATAAGAGGGATCGAACTCCAGCCCCAGGTGGGCGGTCTCCTCGAAGTCGGGATCGCGGTTCGGCCAGATGTAGAAGTGGGATGCCGAGAGCTCGCCAAATAAAGCATATAGGAGCATCCGGAAATCCTCGTGCGTTGTGATCGTGTCAACCAACGGCAGATACCCCTCACGGATCTTTGCCCACGCCTCCGCGTCGAATTCGGCGCTGTAGAAGAGTGTATTGACCTCTCGCCAGGCCTCATCGAACATCTGCCGCCACTCCGCCTTGTGATCGATCCTGACCTCCGCGGAAAAGCCTACGGGCCTCGCGCCCCTTCCAGGTTTCGTCCAGAGTATCTGGCCCCCGTCCGCGAGAACGAGGAGGGATTCGTCCTTTGGGCCCCAGATGATTTTGGACGTGCCGGGACCAACCTCGGCTACGCTGCTCTGGCTCCGCCCAAACTCGTCGATGGTGAATAGTTCGTATTTCCCGATTGGATCGGAGATGAAGGCGAATTGCTTCCCATCTGAGGAAATGGCCAACACTCGGTCATTGCCCTGTGCGTGGGTCACCCTGACGGTCCTGTTCTCGATGCCGTCGAAGTCGATTTTGAGCTCAGGCTCACTCGGCTTCTCAGGGGCTTTTCGCTTCTTCATGCCCAGAATCTCGAGGAGAGTTTTCCTTCGCCTCTTGGTTGAGAGTTTTGCGGGCTTCTTGGCTTCCTTCTTCTCTTCATCGCCGTCTTCCCGGAGCAGATAGGCCTCCCAGGCTTCATCTGTCAGGAAGACCTGCCACACTGCGTGTATCCCCTCTCGCTCGAGCCCTGAGTCCCTGTTCGATAGAAAGGCAATCTTCGAGCCGTCCTGGCTCCAGACTGGATTCATATCCCAGAGCGGGCTGAGTGATATGTTGTGGCTTTCCCTTCCTTCAGCATCGACGACGAATATCTCCGTCTCCCATCCGGCGACGGTCTGCGTATAGACCAGCCATTCCGAGGTCGGCGCCCATTCGAACTCCCTTATCCATGGGCCCTTTGCGACCTGCTTGCGGTCGTTACCATTGACGTCGGATGTCCAGAGCTCGCCCTGGTGCTTAAGATATCCTATCCGCTTCCCATCGGGAGATATCTGGGGTCCGTATTGCTCCGTACAATCAGAGCCAATCAACGCATCC
>JAFGIT010000224.1 GCA_016929465.1 Candidatus Coatesiibacteriota bacterium
CAACTCAACTCACACCACAATCCCCTCAAAAAACATAAAACCGAACCAGCTCGACCTCTCAAAAACCGTCAATCTGATTATTGGGGGCCCTGCACGACGGTTGAATAAGCGCCTCCCGATGTAATAGACTCCGAACACGAGAGGCGGCAAAAAGATGAGATTCGACACCATCGCCGCATCCGCTGTCCGCCCAAAAATGAGGATGAATATTCCAGCTACGATATGCCACAAGGGCGGATAAAAGGTGCTGCCGCCTTGAAGGCTCAGGAGCCGTCCGAACTCCATTGAGGCGATGGATTCACTCGCCACGATTGCGTCCGTGATGTGAAAGGCCGGGTCCCACACCGGCGGCGAGTTGTCGAGCGAAAGCCACACGATGTTCCCGATGGCCCAGAATGCGACGAGAACGCCGCAGATGATGTAATCAGTGCGAATCGACATTCGTTTGATTTCCATTATTGGCCAGAGAGCCCGAACACACTCCGACAAAATCCCCTCAAATCCACAAAAACACAAGCAGAAGTATGCCACCTCGATTGATATGCTTTGACGCTGGATTCTCCGCCAAAGCAACATGCAAATCCCGACCTAAGAGGCTGCCCAATAAGTCGGATTTCCCGTCGTGTAGGAGCGGTGGCTTGCCCCGCCCATCTGCATCTTCATGCAGACACAAGGCCAGCCTCCACCTATGGTAGGGGCATCGCGTCCATTCAGGCCATCGCATCCATTTATGGCTCATCATCTTCCAGCCCACCAACGAAAAACCGTAATGCCGCGAATTCTGCATTTGCGGCACGGCCTCATTGAGCTTGACTGATTCATCCGGGACGCGCAAATTCTTCTATGATGGTGATGACGTTATCCAGGAATACAACTCGGACTGGAGTTCTGTCATGATGCAATGTGCCCACGGCACACGGATGCACTATTTTCAGTCTTATGCCGATCCAGTCGGCGAGCACGTCCCGAGCTCGCCTCATCGGGCGCAGCGACTCTTCGCGGCGCCTTCGCCCCATAGAATGGGAGCAGAGGCTCTCCGCCTGATGAAGGACCACGCCTCGCGCGAGGCGAGCGAAACCCACTACCTCATGAAGGACCGCATCGGCTCGATCATCAATATCCTGGACGAGAACGAGACCATCAAGACGACTTACTCCTATGACGCCTTCGGCGATCCGACCGCCACGTATCACAGCGGCCAGGTCGATTGCATGTATCGCTTCACCGGCCGAGTATTTGACGGCGCCATGGGCAACTGCTTTTATCGCGCGAGATACTACAACCAATCTCTGGGCCGCTTCTTCAGCCGCGATCCTATCATGAGCCTCCAATCCCTGTACGCCTACTGCAACAACAGCCCGACGAATTATACCGATCCGAGTGGGATGGTGACGGGCGAAGTTGACGGCATCTCCCTGGGAATGATATGCCCGGGATTCGGCCCCCTTCCGGGTGACTTGCCGCCAGGATTACCGTGTGTGGGCTGGATTAGAGACACATGGAACAGGATCTGGGGGCGTGGAAGAGATGAATCCAAGGACAAAAAACAGGGGAACTATGAAGCCAAACACACGAGCACCAATTCGGATGGGACTGACAACTATGACATCTATTACAATGGCAAGCAAATTGGTGAATATCGATCAGGTGGCCCTGATACGGGCGAATCGACCGGCCCTAATGAATATACTGTGTATGGCTATGGTACGTGGAAGTGGTTCGATCTGGGTGGGCTGACCGATGAAGATCTGTCTGGCGTTGAGGTTTGGGGGAGGGATGGAATGAATGAGCAGAATTACTGGAGGGAAAGATCCCTGACATACGCTTGGAGTAGTCTCGGTGTCGGAATTTTCGGCTTGACGCTGGTCAAAACACATTGGACCGTCGCGCTCACAGTTGGCTGCCTTACTGGAGGACTTGCGGGTCTATCCTTGACAACATACTACCATCCCGGGAGGTGGTTCGTCGATCCAAATGACCCCGGATGGGATCCCTTCTGGTAGAAGATAAAATAAGATCAAGGAGAAAAGAATGGGCGTTTCGAGCGAGACATTGCGCTGGGTCGTGGATCACATCCAGGATGATAAGAGGTATCAGACAGAGGTCAATGTGACGATAGCGATACCCTCGTTGGTCATTGTGGCGACCTTGATTGTCTCTATACTACTCGCGATTTACGAGCATCTCGGCTTTCTTGCATTGGGATTCGTCCTATGTCTGTTTATCCTATCGTTCGGCATATTAAGGCCATTGAGATACCTGAAAGCGATTAATACAATAGTGTTATACAAAGGTCCATTCGCCGAAACGGAGATAAACGAATAGACGCCTGTAGATTCAATTGAACGCTTAGCGGTGCCTTCGCTCCATAGCACGGGAGCGGAGGCTCTCCGCCTCGAAGCCTTCAACAGGCTGACTTCGGTCACAGAAGGCCTCGCGTCGATCCAGTCGATGACTTATGGCCCTGACGGCAAGCGGCTGAGCTTGACTGATTCCTCCGGAACGCGCAAATTCTTCTACGATGGAAACGATGTGATCCAGGAGTATAACAGCGATTGGAGCGCGGTCAGGATGGAATACACGCACGGCCCGTGGGTAGATGAGCCGCTCTCGATGACGGACCACGTCTCAAGAGAGGCGAGCGACACCCACTACCTGATGAAAGACCGGCTGGGCTCAATCATCAGCATCCTGGACGAAAACGAGACCGTCAAGACGACATATTCGTACGACGCATTCGGTGACCCAACTGCTACGTATCACAGCGGCCAGCTCGATTGCATGTACCGCTTCACCGGCCGAGTATATGACGGCGCCATGGGCAACTACTTCTACAGAGCCCGCTACTACAACCAGTCATTGGGCCGCTTCTTTTCCCGAGATCCAATCTTCTCATTGCAGAGCCTGTATGCGTATTGCGGCAATAGCCCGACGAACTTCACTGATCCATTTGGTCTTCATGAGAACGCCGATGGAACACATGAACCGGGCACAACTACGAATACGGAATCAAATGGAAATAGCGGTGCCAAGGACAGCGACGGTGATGACATGCCGGATAAATGGGTCGAGCTGCTACCGGGTGGAGCACTTATTACTTGGACAAAGAACGATGATGGCACCTATACCGCTAGATGCTTCGATTCCACGAGGGATAGGGGTCTTGCAGTTTACAAATACGGGACAGACGCGAACGGGAACGTCGGCTACATCCTGGTCGGTTATGTCGATTGCAGCGGGGATGTTCACATATTGGGTCCAGGGTGGGATCTCGTAATAGAGACACAGCTTCAAATAGATGGATTGCCATCTTTCTTCGCAGACTTCAGAAGTGATGTGGAGCTTCTCGGTGCTGTGAGCGGCTTCACTGATAATGGCCTTGAGCCAACTATAGCAGCCTTTCTGGCGTTTGGCCCAGTGGGGGGCAGTATCACGTTTGGCGTCAACCTTGCCATTCACTTCGGAAGCGAGCTATTTGACTAATGATATAAGCAAGGGCCATATCGTCATTTTTGATGAGATGCCCTGATGTACTGCTGGACGAGATTGCACGGAGCCCCGCTACGGGGCTCCGTCATTATGGTGCGAGGAGCGATATGAATAGGACAATTTTGGCTATTGCTTTTGTGTCAACGCTAATGCTTCTACCGGTAACATATGGATGCAAGACTTCACAGGGATCTCATGGATGCCTAACTCCAGAGGTCTCCCATCCCGTCAAGGAGATTAAGTTACTGGGCAGCAGGGCCCAATTGCTGTACATTCAAACTGTGCAAGAGAGAGGGCTGACAGGGAACGAGCCCCAGGATCTGGTGCGAATACAGGACTACGATGGAAGACAAAAGGGACCCGGGCCGAGGACGATTTTCAGATTCAAGGGCATTCCAAGCATCGACCATTTCCCAGAATTTATTGTCGAGGATCAAGGCGTCAATTTCATGCTCTTGAACGGCTCGCCTCTTGCGGATGAGCGTGCGGGTCGAGCCGCCAGCATGCCGGGCATATTCCGTCTCGACCTGAAGACGATGAAATGCGCTGCGCTGCTTTTGGGTGATAAGTCGTTTAACGTCATGGAAAGACTCAACATCCTGAATGGCGAGTTTGCTGCACTTAGGACAGATATTGAATTAGCGTTACGATCTACGCTGGAATACGGATGGGATGTGATAAGAGTCTCGATTGCGGACGGTAGTCTAGCGCCAGTTCGCTCCTATGCGAGGGGGCGCCCGTGCTTTTTAACAACAGGGATGAGGCCCGTAAGCCGTTGGGGGGAACTGAAGACTCTTGAGATGGGCAAAAGCAAGGGCTACGAGAGAGAATGGAATCTCCTCCGGGATAATGGATCGGTTATCGACAACGCCATCGATGATCTGATTGGGATAACACCTGACGCAGAGACAGTCTTTTTCACAAAGCAAGAGAGCATTGACGGCGCGACTTCCTCCACGCTATGGGTTTATCGTCCCGAGAATAGAACCACCAAAAGAATCAGTGAATCTGTGGGTCATAGTTTTCGCGTAAGTGCAGATTCTCTGAGATACGGCTTTCTATTCGTTTCGTATGATACGGAACCTGGAAGGGGCAGGTACGTGCAAACGCAGGTGCGGAAGGCGTCGATATTCGATGTTGACGGAAAGCCGCTCACTGAGTTCGTATTCGAAAAGCCCATTGATGCCCATGCCCTGGATTGGGACATCGATGCAGAGATTTTGGCTTATTATAATGAGCAAGAGGCGAAAATCGTCGTCCAGAGATTGAATGGCGAGGTAATTTCAGCGCTGAATCCCTGATCTACTGACGGATAACTGCTCGCGTCCGGCGGCCTATTGCTGCCTGCATTTGAGGCTTTGCCGAGAGTCTGTAGAGGCCGAGGAGCGAGACATTAGTGCTCGCTTTTGTTGGCGCAGCGACGCAAGGCAGCGCCTTCGCCCCTAGCTCAGGAGCGGAGGCTCTCTGCTTCGATGCCCGCGGGCTGGTTACCAACAAGGATGAATATAGCATCGGCGAGACGGATTATGATTACGATGCGGAAGGTCAACTGACCGACGTAGATTATCCATCTGGTGCTTCGCATGCGTTCACCTACGACGACAACGGGAACAGGACGCAGTGGACGCGGACGGATGGTCCGACCACGACCTACGCCTACAACGCCGCCGACCAGCTGACTCAATCGACCGAGGGCACAATCGGCACGACCTACACGCACGATGACAACGGCAATCTCACGGGTGAGACGACCGGCGGCGTCACGAAGTCGTTCAACTACGACGCCTTCAACAGGCTGACCTCGGTCACCGAGGGACTCGCGTCGATCCAGTCGATGACTTATGGACCTGACGGCAAGCGGTTGAGCTTGACTGACTCATCCGGAGCGCGCAAATTCTTCTATGATGGAAACGATGTGATTCAGGAGTATAACAGCGATTGGAGCGCAGTCAGGATGGAATACACGCACGGGCCGTGGGTGGATGAGCCGCTCTCGATGACGGACCACGCCTCGCGCGAGGCGAGCGACACCCACTACCTGTTGAAGGACCGGCTGGGCTCAATCATCAACATCCTCGACGAGAACGAGACCGTTAAGACCACGTACAGCTATGACGCGTTCGGCGATCCGACTGCCACGCATCACAGTGGCCAGGTCGATTGCATGTACCGCTTCACCGGCCGAGTATATGACGGTGCCATGGGCAACTATTTCTACAGAGCCCGCTACTACAACCAATCCCTCGGCCGCTTCTTCAGCCGAGACCCCATATTCTCCCTGCAGTCCCTTTATGCCTACTGCAACAACAGCCCGATGAATTTCACGGATCCGAGCGGGATGGAGAATTGCAGTGCGAAGGCGACGCAAAAGGAGTGTGAGGAATGTTGCGAGCTACAGAAAGAATTGCGGAAATTGGTCGCATGGATTGATATGATACAAGCCCAGCTCTTGATAGCTGCTGAGGTTGCCGCAACCTCAGCCGGACTGATAATGGGTGGAGCTGCAATTGGGACGGTAGCTGGAGCAATCGCAGGAGGCGCTGTCGGAGGGGGCAGCGGAAGCGCCGTTGGGCCCCCCGGGACAATATTCGGCGGATTGACGGGTACAGGTATTGGAGCTGGTTTCGGTGGAGGTATAGGCGCTACAGCCGGATTTGAGGTCTGGAAGGAGTATCTTTCGGAAGATCAGGCAAAGAGATGGGTGGAGTCCGAGATGCAATATAGAGAGAGTTGCGATACAGCGGACGCTGACTATATCAAATGTACGGATTCCTGTAAGCAAAGCGGATCCGGGACTGCCCCGGCGACGCAAGCAAGTGTCAAAATCGATGCTTATAATTTATTACCACCTATGTAAAGGGAATTATATCGATTAGGAGGAATAATGTTTCCCATCACAATATGCCTCGGCCTGGGTCTATTTTTGCTAAGCTTGGCCACTGTGATGTTGACAAAGCGGATTCGGATGATCTACCCTCTCGTTCTCGGCATTGCCATGGTCGTGATATTGTTGCATCATGTGGGCGACATAATTGGCTCGATAAAGAGCTTCCCTTTAAGATGGATGCTGCTATTATTATTGGGCCAGATAGTCGGCGCATATTTCGTCTACAAAGTCCCATTCGAGTTCGTCGGTCAATCACAAGCGGCTAAGAGCGCTAATCAGGCGCTACTCTCGCTTCGGTCCGTGATGTCAAGATTACTGGGGAACGACCATACGGGATCCGGAAATAGATAGCGAATCGGGGAGGTGCCGTCGGCCGTCCATGCAGCAGCCAGAGGTTGAGCATGGGCATCATGCGCGAGGACGAAGGAAAGCCGGGGAACGGGGGATGATACGCCACAGATTCATCCGGAACGCGCAAATTCTTCATGATGGTGATGACGTTATTTAGGAATATAATTCGGACTGGAGTGCTGTCAGGATGGGTGCCCACGGCACTCGGGAGTCCTCTCAGCCCTATCTCGGATTCTGTCGGCGAGCACGTCCCGAGCTCGCCTCGTCGGGCGCAGCGACGCTTCGCGGCGCCTTCGCCCCATAGAATGGGAGCGGAGGCTCTCCACCGATGACGGACCACGTCTCACACATTCCGGGTTTGACTAATTGGCCGCAGCGATGCAAAGCGGCGCCTTCGCCCCATAGCGTGGGAGCGGAGGCTCTCCGCCCCAGAGCATGGTGCGCCCACACCACCCTTGTCGGCGAAGAGCCTTTCTAGTATCTTCGGTGCATGGAATCATACGATGGCAACCGGGGCAATTGTTGCTGCAACAGCAGCAAATGGATTCTCGTCGCGATAATCGGCATCGCGGCCGGCGTCTTCCTCTCCGGCATTCGGAAGGATCTGCCCTACTCCCACGAGATCGACGAGAACATATACGTTGATCTAGCGGTCAAAATGGTCTCGACCGGCGACATGAATCCACGCTGGTTCGGGAACCCAGGCTCCACGGTGATATATCCGCTGGTCTTCCTTTTCAAGCTCTGGACCGCGGGCGAGTATGGCGGCGGTCTTATCGGTGCGAATCCGATTATCGTCCATGCTTACGCGGCAGATCAAACCGAGTACTACATTCTCGGCCGCATGCTGACGGTGCTATACGCGCTGCTCTCGATTCTTATGACATACCTCGTGGGAAAGCGGCTCTTCGGCGAGAGGGTCGCGCTGATCGGCGCCTTTTTCTCCACGATCTCCCCTTTGATAGTCTATTATGGCCAGGTCGTGCGCACGGACCTCGCGGGCACCTTCTTCACGATGCTGAGCCTATGGCTGATATTGAGGATATACGACGCCCCATCGACGAAGAACCAGGTCCTGGCAGGGCTAGCAATTGGCTCCGCGATCGCAACCAGGTACTTCATGGTCATTCTCTGCCCGGCACTCGTCGCGGTCGATGTCATGCTCTTTCGGATGCGTCGTGGGGAATCGAATGCGGGGAAGGTCAATCTGCGCTCGATGGCGGCAGGATTGCTCGCCGTCCCGATCTCCTTCGTGCTCTGGTCTCCCTTCTTCGTTCTCGACTTGCCGAGGGCCATTCGGAGCATAATCTACGAGGCTCGCCCGAGCCACTTCGGCCACGACGGCCTTTCATTTTTTGGCAACCTTGCCTGGTATCTGACGAAGTCGATACCGGCGAACCTCACCCTTCCCATTGCGATTCTGACTGTCGCGGGGTTGGTACTCGTCTTTCTTCGGCGGAGGCCGGAGCAGTTGCTGATCGTTTCCTTTGCGGTGCTCCTCTTATTATGCACCAGCCTTTCGAAGCTCCACTGGAGCCGCTGGACGATCCAGTTATTCCCGACGATGGCTCTCCTGGCGGCCTACGCCCTCTGCGAAACTCTGGCATACTTGGTGGATCGCGCTTCATTCGTGAGAAGGCGCACGGGGGCCGCTCTCACGGTGCTTATTGTGGTCTTCTCGATTTTGCTCGTGCATGACCTACTCCTGTTCACGATAGGTGAGACCGCGACCAGCACCCGCATCCTGGCGCGGGAGTGGGTGATCAGGAACCTGCCAGATGGGGCTAAGGTCGCATACGAGACCTATTCGGTGAATCTCGACGCGACATCCGAGTATTTCGAGCTCTTTGGTCCCACGATGCTCGCCGCAAGAGGAAGCCTGCGCGAGTTCTACAACGCCGGCTTCGAGTACCTTGTTGTAACTAGCAGCATCTACGATAGGTTCCTCGCGCAGCCCGACCGCTACCCTTGCGAGGCGAGCTTCTACAGCACCCTCTTCGAGAAGGGCTACCTGGTCAAGGAGTTTAAGCCATCCGACCTGAACAGGGGCCCCACGGTGAGGATCTACAGGATAAGAGGTCCTGCCGACCGCACGACTGAGTAGTGGCCCGAGGCGATGAATCAGGCGCTTTCGCCCAAATGCCTCCCCTTCCCGTCAATCGCGGCGCGATTGACGGGAAGGGGAGAGGGAGGAGGTGGCGGCGTTCTCGGATCCGTAGGCTTACGCACTACGGCTACCCACGGGACGCCCCGCTGGGGCATTGAAGGATGAAAGCAGATCGATTTGAGGATGGATATTTCGTGGTCCATATCGGCATTGGTCTATATTCAAGTCAGCCCTGAAAGGGCGATCCAATGATAGCTGTAGGCGGGAGAGGCTGTCTAACAGGTTAAATCGAAAGGAGACAGATGAATTCCACGAACGCGACGCACAGTGTGTGGAGGTGGGCCTTGTGGCTGCCCGGATATATAGATGGGCGGAGACAAGCCCCGCCCTACACGCCGGGAAATCCGAATGGTGAGAATATATTGCATTCCATATCTCCATGGTGCTATAACCACCATTATAGATTCGCTGTCTATATTTCGGCATATATCTATCCGGACCTAGTCCAGAAAGGGAGGCGAACGTGAGGAAGCAAATCTTCGTCCTACTGGCAGTCATCATCTCTCTCTTCCAGATTTCCGTGGCCGGTGAGAATTATTGGGAGACGCATGGCCCTTATGGCGGCGACATGTGGGAAGTTCAGTTCAATGCTGGCTCTCGTGGTCTTTGCTGTGTGGGTGGGGAAGGCGGCTTATTCGTTTCATTCGATGATGGGAATTTCTGGGAGAAGCGGACGCCGCTCGATTTATGGCTAGATCAATCTGATCTTTATTGTGGGTATTTTAGCGCGTGTCCGGCACAGCCTGGGCTTATATATGCTGTATTTAGCGACTACTACAACGCCGCGGTCTATAAGTCCGGAGATTCGGGGATGTCGTGGGAGAAGCTGAGTGTGCCCTTACAAGCCGAAACAATTTCAGCGATAGCATGCGATCCAAGCGACCCAGATCTTGTGTTCATCTCTTTTTCGGAAGGCGGTGGCTGAGGCCCCACCTGTGAGGGCGAGGTCTTTCGCTCAACTGATGGCGGCTCGAGTTGGGAGCTTCTACTGGCAGTTGCGGCCTATGATATCTGCGTTGCGCCAAGTGATTCTGAAGTAATTTGGATGAGCTGCCTTCCGGGTGGAGTAATGCGCACTCTAGATGGTGGTATTAGCTGGGAAACCTGCTCCGATGGGCTTGAGTCTCTCCAATGCAGCGTCGATAACATTGACGTTTCACCGACTGATCCCAATGACGTAATTCTATGTGCATACCGGCTCTTCCGTTGGGATGACGAGGCTTCCGGATGGCGCAAGTTTGGCCTTGATGTCTATGATGCCGTCTTCGCGCCGACGAATCCGTCGAGAATTTATGCCTGCAGTTACTATAGCGTCTATTACACCGAGGATGGCGGAGAGAACTGGCAGATCAATACCGATAAGGGGGAGGGTTATTCTATAGCTGTCTCATCATTCGATGAAGATCGTGTTCTCATCGCTGAGCCCTATGTCGGTGTCTGGGGATCAGATGACGGCTGCGAGACCATTCATTTCTCGTCGGATGGTATAGCCTGCCGATATGTCGATAGATTGGCTATATGCGAAACGAATGTACCGATTCTCGTTGCCGGTGGTGACGACTTTATCTGCCGAAGCCCTGATGGAGGGAATCTATGGGCCCCATCGATCGACGTCCGCGGTCTCCACGACTACCGATTGAGATATGCGGCGAGTCCATCTGACCCCGGTGTCCTGTATGCGGCGGATGGGTATAATTACTTGTTCTACAGGTCCAATGATGCAGGGCTAACATGGTCCTACGTTGCGGATTTGCCCTACGATATGCTGTGGATCATTGAAGTTACAGTTGACCCAAGCAACGAGAATCGCGTGTATCTGGTCGGATATAGGAGCATCTACAGGAGCGATAACGGCGGCGCTTCCTGGGAGGTTCTTGTCGTTTTTTCCGATGGCTATTCCGGCGGCGGATACTCCTATTTTCTTAGTGTTGATCCCAATGACTCAGCGCGAATGTATGCAGGGACTTCCGTCGGGCTCTATATGTCCGAGGATGACGGAGATAGTTTCGATGTCATATTTGATTTAGGCAATGCTGTCCCCGATTTTGTGGAGTTTGATCCCCTTGATCCCGATACCATTTACTGCGGCGAGAACTACGCAAGCGGCACGAATACACGTCCCCTAAACGTCTCACACGACCTCGGACAGACCTGGACGCCGGTCAATACGACGGTTAATTCGGTCTCGGCGATGGCGATCAATCCTTCTGACAGCAATGAGTTCTATATCGCGGGAGAGCGGGCCGTATATCACACGATCGATGCTGGCGAGGTCTGGCTCCCACTCGCGATGGATGGATTCGACTGCCCGGTAACGACCTCGCTGCTCGTGGATTTTGACCCATCGGGTAACGATGTATTCGCAACCGGCTACGGCGTATTTTCCTACCTCGACACCGGCACGCCATTCATTTCCCTCTCGCTCTCCTCTCCGGGATACGCGCCAGGCGACACGTTGCGACTATCTTGTGACATGACGAATCCCGTAGCTCCGCATGACGTGGACCTCGCAGTATGGGTCGAGATGCCGAACGGAGCGCAGATATACATTCCGAGCCTTTGGACTGACTACAGCCCATACTACTCCGGTCTGATACCCGGACGAATCGCGATAAAGGACCACCTCCTCCTGGAGGCAGGGATCGATCCAGGACTGCCACTCGGGGAGTACACCGTATTCGCGGTCATGTATGAACGAGGGACGGACGAGCAGATTTCGAACGTCGCGACCGCGGCTTTTTCTGTGCTTGCGGGGATTGAATAGAAGAATTTATCTCAAGGAGGTCATCTTGATGGGGAAGTTTGTGGCAGTTCTTGGATTGGTATTCATCTGTATTTCCGCCCTCGCTGGCGATGGCTTCTGGGAGACGAATGGGCCGTATGGTGGCTGGATGGACACAGTTGAATACGATTGTGGGACCGAAGGGCTATGCTATACCGCAGGGAACAACGGCGTATTCAGGTCGGAAAACGGGGGAGTCACCTGGGAGTGGTGCGTGCCGGACCTCCCGCCTGCCTATGACTATATAACTTCCTATCGTTTCCACGCCAGCGAAGCCCTCTCGGGCTTGATCTTTGCCGATCTGGGGGGGCTGGTAGGCCCCTCGTTCTTCAGGTCAGAGGATGGTGGTCTTACTTGGGAGGGCCTTAGTACTCCCTTTGATGCTATAGGCTATGTGGAAGGGATCGCGTGTGATGCAAGAGATCCTGACCATTTGTGTGTGGCGGCGACGATGGACTATCCAAATGGGCAGATATTCCGGTCAAAGGACAGGGGAGAGACCTGGCGCTCCATTTTCTACGGCGACTCGCCCGACTGTGTTTGCATCAGCCCGACCGATTCTGATGTTATCTGGACTTCTTCATATACTGAGGGCCCAAAGCGAACGACTGATGGAGGCGAGACCTGGCAGTCGATGACTAATGGACTATTTGACTATGGCTTCGCAGATGGCATTTATATGTCGTCGGCGAAGCCAGGCGATGCATTCATGTGCGATTATTATCTGTGTCATTGGTCTGACCGGGAGCAAGCCTGGGAGAACTACGGTATTCAGGCGAATTGTCTCTCCTTCTTTGGCGGAGATCCATCGCTAGCATACGCATGTGGCTATCGCACCATTCACTATTCAGATGATTGTTGGTCGTCCTGGAACTCTCGATCTGGCGGCTCGAGTCAGCTTGGCATAGATGTCTCTCCTTTTGATTCAAATGAAGTCTTGCTCTGCGGCATGTCCGGAATCTCACGCTCAACTGACGGCTGCCGAGATATATCCCGCTCTGAAAGTGGTCTTTGCGCGAGATATATATATGACCTTATCCTCTGCCGGTCTGATGAGAATATTCTCGTCTGTTCCGGACCGGGCACTCTGGCGCGGAGTGTGAATGGAGCCCCATGGGAAAATAGAGAGGATCTTGTTGGAGATGCCGTCTCAATTTACTTCGACGGAAATCCGATTGCACAAGATCCGCTCAATCCGATGAAGATATACGTCTGTCTCGAGGAGAGCGGGATGATCTACGGTTCCGAGGATGGAGGGGATGAATGGCACAGAGTATCGTTTGCGCCCAGTAGCGACTATATCGAAGACATCGCGATCGATCCGAATGATGGCCAGAAGATCTATCTCGCCGGCGGTGATGGCTGGATTTTCCGTAGCGAAAATGGCGGAGAGGATTGGACTAAGCTCACTGTTTATACTCCGACCGGCTCATACGACTACACGACTTCAGTCTCGGTAGATCCCGCTGATTCCAATCTAGTCTTCGTGTGTTCTGGCTATAGCGGCTTATTCCTTTCATTTGACGGCGGAGAAACCTTTGATGCCGTATCTACTCTGCGGATTGAGCCAACGTTCATTCAATTCGATCCATCGAATCCCCGCGTCGTTTATGCTGGTGACGCGTACGGGGGCGGTCTCTTTCGGTCTAAGAATGGTGCGGAGACATGGGATAGGATTGAAGCTCCTATCTATATGATCTTTTCGATGGCAGTCAATCCCGAGAATAGCGAGGAGTTTTACATCTCTGGTTTGGAGGGTGTGCATCACACCCTTGACGGCGGCGAGACATGGATCTCGCTCTCGAAGCAAGGCTTGAAGTGCCCTTCGACGACAGCTCTCCTTGTTGAATTCGGGGAAGATGGCAACAAGATATACGCCGCCGGCACAGCGGTATTCACCTACTTCGATCCCCACCAACCATTCCTGTCTATTTCCACACCGGATACCAGATACAGTACAGGGGAGACTCTACGAATAGCGATGGATATAGACAATCCAGGCGGCGATGTGCTCGCCGATCTCGCAGTCGCGATCGCACTCCCCGATGGGACCTTGATCTATCTGCCGAGTCTCTGGATCGAGTATTCGCCATTCTACTCAGGGTGGATACCGGGCGGCTTCACGCTCAGCGATTACACGCTCCTAGAGGCGCCGATCGACTCGGGCATTCCCTCGGGGATATACGCAGCGTATGCGGCTCTCCTGGAGCAGGGCACAATGAACTACGTCTCGAATCTCGCGACCTGCCAGTTCCGTGTTACTATTGATGGCGATTAAAGAAGAATTCCTACAGTAACGTGGGGCGCGACGATGACAGATAAGACCGAATATAACATACACACGGATATAGCATTCGAGCCGCTCGAGCGAATCGACGTTGATGAACTCGTCAAAGCGTGCAAAGTCGATTGGTTCAATCAGACGCTCTGCAAGGTCAACGATTCGGTCGTGCGGCTCGGCATCTTGAAGGGCGAGTTCCACTGGCATCAGCATGATGCAGAAGATGAGTTTTTCTACGTCCTCGACGGGAATTTGTCGATTGACCTCGAGGATAAGACAATCGAGCTTGGACCGAATCAAGGCACCGTCATTCCCAAAGGCGTATCCCATCGCCCCCGTGCCCCGGAGAAGACAATCGTTTTGATGGTCGAGACAGCATCGGTAACACCGACCGGCGACGATTAGGCTCCAGCAGGGACGAGCCACATCGGTCGCCTTCTGGAGTGCGGGAAGCCCTTCCCGCTTTGCATGGCGATGACTTTTCATCGCATCTGATGGATTGCTCCTGATCAATGTTCATTATCAGAAGGATTCTCTGCAGATTGATTCTATGCCGCGCCAGGTCGCGGCGACTTAAAGCGGTGCCAGGTCCCCGCACTCCATACGGGCCGAAAGCCAATGCAATCCGATCATTGGGATCGCAGTCGCCCTTGACAGTTAGCCATTTCGAGTGTGTTATTCCACGGTGATCAAACACCATGAGCAATCAACACAGATAACCGCGGCTTTCGCGCGAGTAGAGAGCTTACACTCGTCGATTGCGGCGAATTTCCGGAGCATTACATCCCGGCGATGAGGTTTCGATGTCCCTGAGAAGATTGGCCAAGAATGTTGCCTTTAGAACCGGCACCGAGGCCTTTAAGAAACTGGTCAACGTCGCCTTCGTCATCTTCGTGGCAAGAGAGCTGGGTGCAGATGGACTCGGGCGCTATAGCTTCCTGCTCGTCCTGACGAGCATACTGGGGCTCGTGGCAGACTGCGGCTTCTCCACGCTGATGCTGAGGGAAGTGGCTACCAGGCGGGATGAAGCCAGCCGCCTCTTGGGCGCTGCGATAATTCTGAAGGCATTCCTTTCGGGCGTGGTTTTCGGCCTGCTATGGATCGTGATAGGCTGTTTTCACTCTCCCATCGGTACCGATGGCGCAGCCACAGACTACACCGAGGCCTACCTCTTTGCGGCCTATAGCATCCTCCTATCCTTCATGGAGATGTTCAATGCCTTCTTCGTTGTGGATCAGCGGCTTGATCTGGATGCCGTCACGAATGTGGTTCAAAGGGGCGGTGCAGTCCTCTTGGGTGTCCTGCTTGTTGCCTATGGTTGGGGTGTGCTTGGGATTGGGTATGCCTTTGCTGTTGCTACTGCGGTGGCAGCGGTGTTCGCCTTGATTCTCGTGATCAGGAGATTCGGGCGCCCCACCTTTGTTTCGGACTTTCCGCTGTTCAAGTCGATGCTCAAGGAGACCGTACCGCTGGCCTTGACGCTATTCTTCTCCAGCGTCTACTTCCGTATAGACCAGGTGATGCTCGGATGGATGAGGACGGAGACCGAATTGGGCTGGTACTCTGCAGCATATCGGGTTTTCGAAGTATCCGCGCTCGCGCCATCAATCCTGATGTTGATCGCGCTGCCCATTTTCTCGAGATTGCGACAGGAAGCGGAGGACATCATGATCCGTGCCGGGCAGCAGATACTCACTCTCCTTCTTGTCATGGGAATTGTTGTATCCGTGGTTGTTACGTTGGCCGCGCCCGACATCATCGTCCTTTTCGGCAAGGACTTCGGTAGCGAATCGAGCGATGCACTCATGTTGTTGATGTGGACAGCGATTCCTATCTTCTGCAATTTCGTGCTTACAACCCTCTTGATCGCGATAGGGAGACAGGTCGCCCTGATGTACTGCTTCGCCGCCGGAGCGGTTGCGAATATTGCACTGAATCTCGTGATGATACCCCGCTGGAGCCATCTTGGCGCTGCCGGTGCGACCCTGATAACCGAAGTCGTGCTCTTCGCGCTGGTCGCCAGAATTCTCGGACGCTCGCTTCCCGGCTGGCGCCTGAAGGCGATTTTGCTGTTGCCTATTTCAACCGCGGTAGTCGCGGCGGTTCCGCCCTATTTGGTCGGCTTATCCGGAGATCGACTGGTATTCGCCGCGCTGTGGACGGTGTTGTATCTTGCGGGCGTTGTCCTCTTCAAGACCATCAAGTGGTCGGAGATCGCCCTATTGAGAAGAGTGGGCGCGGAATCACTGCATTCTGATGTCGGCGATTCGGGGGATGGGCGTCAGAACGATCTGATCGAATAACGCCCCTGAGTCGGAGTGCTCGAGTGCGAGGAAGATCATGATGAACCAAGCCCCTTCTGGCGGAGTGAAATAGTCGAGGTTATTCTCCCACTCGAGTACTTTGTAGTTGCTTCGATTTCTGTTGTATAGGAGCCGCTCCCCATTTTGGTCGTAGAAAGCCTTGCCCAGATATGCCCCGGACGACGAAGACCAGACCTTATAGAACAGAATATAGTCGCTGTCTGAATCGATCGGGATCCTGTCGGAATAGCAGACTGCCCTGAGAGCACCATCCCCTGTTCGGAGAATCTGGGCTGTCGGACCCGCCTTCGCCCCTGACATCTCCCCCGGTGGCATCAAACTCGGCATCCCTTCCCGCTGAGTGAATGCATCCCGCCTCTTGATCAGATTGCTGATGTGTTTGACCACGACAAAACGCTGATCGAACTTCAATACGTCGCTTCTGGCCGCCTTGAAATACTCTACAGTGTCTTGGCCCACACCCTTCAGAGGGAGTGATTCCCAGAGAATCGTCATCGATATGTCATCTTCCCATTGGATCGAGAATTCATCCAGCGATATGCCTCTCAGCGTCTCCCGGTGCGACTCTGTCTGCGGCCCCGGGAAGTTCGGGCCGGGCCCATCCGTTGCAAAGCTCTTATTGAGCTGGTACTTGGGCTTGAAGTTTTTTACTCTGTCTTGGACCCACTCGATATCCTCCGAATTCTCACTCGAGTCTGCAATCTCAATCAGCTCAATCAGCGGGCGCGCATCGTGCGGGTCAAGAGAAAAGGCCTCTCTATACTGCAGGCGGGCCTCCGTTTTATTGCCCTCTTTTTCCATCGCTTTGCCGATGAAGTAATGGGCCTGCGGCTCGTTCACGCCCATGGATGCAACCTCGCCCAGAAGTTCGACTGCCCGCTTCGGCTGGCCATACTCGAGGGCAAGTTTGCCCGTAAGATATAGGTCCCTTGCGCGGTCCGCCGGGGCCGCATTTGCGCGGCTCGACAGCTTCAAGATCAGCGATATAATACGGCCCCCGACGTCGCGATAGTCCGGATCCAGCCTTCTTGTGATTTCGAAGAACTTCCTTGCATCCAACAGATTGCCCTGCGACTCGTAGTATTCACCCAGCTTGAAGGCGGACTCAATCTCGAACCTGTCCATATCCAGAATCTCGATCCTTGTTTGGGCCGCGTCATTCAGTGTTCCGCGCTTGTCCTGGACCTCCGCAATCTGCTTCAGAATCTGCACCGACGGTGCTAGCGCACGGGCCTCCTCGAGACAGCCGATGGCCAAATCGAATCGTCCTTGATCGGTGAACTGCTCGCTTAAGCCCAGATAAATCTTGCTCAAATGATCGTTGTATCTCTGCAGTTGAGTATAGGCTTGTGCACGCGCAAAACCTCGAATGGCCTCGAATACACGTCCAAGCCGCAGCGCGTTCTCAGAGGCCGAGACGAGAAGGGCGGGGACGTTATAGGTCTCTTGCGATCGCATGAAGGCTGCCCTCGCCTGCTCAGGCTCGCCCATTGTTGAAAGCGTGAGTCCTATCTTGTAAAGAAGACGACCATCGGTGGGAGTCAGAGAGGATGCATAGAGGTATCTGCTCAGCGCCCGGTCATTGAAGCCCGTTTTGCGGAGTGCATCACCAATGAAACCGTGATAGTCGGCCATAAAGGCCTTTAGAGGAATGATGAGCGCCCAAATTGCGACAGCGAAGGTGAGTGTGACAAGAACTATGCGAACAATGCGGAACCTGCCCTGGGCGTTGCGTTGCAGCGGCTCGTCCTTTGCTGGGGGCTCTGTGGCCGCCGATTTAATCCTCGCAGGACTCGCGAGTACCAGAGCAAACGAAGCCAGGGCCAGTGTCGCCGTCGGCGCAATATGGAATGGAAACGCCGATATCGCATTCGTCAGAGTGATGGCAATTGAGGTCATCGCAGAGACCGCGATTGTGACCTCATTATCGACTTGTTCCCCCTTGTACCTTTTGAGCGCATGTCTAAGGCTTCTTATTCCGAAGACGAACACTGACAGAATCAGGAATACGAGCGTGAATATGCCGACAGCTCCCATTTCTGAGGCGATGTGCAGGTACTCATTATGCGCGTGCGCAAGGCCGCCTCTTGGCGAAACCCGAATTTTCTCGGCGCCTGAACTGCGTGCTTGTTCGAGATTCCTCTCGACCTGATAATCGAGGTACAAGTACTTGAAAGCGGCGAGCCCATTTCCGAGCACCGGTGAATCCCACATCATTGCCTTAGCGTTGGCCCACATAGAGAGCCTTCTGTCGAAGCTGGCCTGCTCGGCGTAGCGGTCTAGCACCGCTGAGTATTTCAGGAAAGCGCCGGCATATATCAATACGATGATGAGCAGGATAGACCCCACCACGAGCTTCTGCTTTCGAAGACGGGTCGTTCCCTTCGCTACAATGGAAAGCAGCCCAGTGAAGACACCAAAGCCAATCACGGTCGCAATTGCCGGTGCACGCGTCATGGTTATCAGGACTCCGACGATGAGAAGAACCAGAACCAGACCAGACACAATCTTCCTGAATCTTGACTTCAGGATCAGGATGTAGGCGAGAGTCAATGGGACCACGGCGGAGATGTATTCTGACACGAAGACCGGATTGCCAAGAAAGCCCATCACCTTCCTTCTTGCGGAAACTGCCGATTCCCCGACTTCCTCAACCGGGACACCGAATATGAAGTCCCACCCGAAAGATTGGACTATAGCCATGATTGAATTGAGCACGCCGCATAGGATAACGATGAACATGAGTGGGACTGGCTTCAGCATCCCATCTTTAAGGAACCTGATGAGAATGATCGTGAACATGAAGCCCAGAAGGATATCGAGGAAGGTCATTCCGGCCTCGAATTTACCCCCGCTGAAAATCATCGCCTGGACTGTCGCTGCAAACATCAGAGCTAACGGCAGCCTCAGGGGCTTACCAATGGCCGACAACTCGGAAAGCCTCGTCCTTTTTGTGATCTCGTCTGCGATGAAAAACGCAGAGAGGAGAATTACGATGAACTGGAAAAGCAGCTCCTTCGCGTAATTGAGCGACCAGAATGGCCATAGTGAGAAGAAGATGGGCCCCAGAAGCAGTATCAATAAAATAAGAAGCCTCGCTGCATTGCGGAATACAGATCGTCTGTGATTTTTTGTCATCGTCGATTGCACATCAGTAGCGGAATAGGTGGGAACTCTCTCGCCTAGAGGTCGGGCGAATAGCTGATAATTCCTTCGTATTGTTAATCTCCTGCCCCTTTTCAATTTCGCGGAATGCCTATCAGAAAAGGTCCGAGCTTGTCAGCTCGGCAGCGCCAGCTTGTTATGCACTACTATAGCAGAAGAAAAGAGAAGCCAAAGCTATTTTGATGGATAGCCGGAACTCAAATCTCGAATGGGGTGCCAGGGAAATCCTGCTATTCGGGCCTTCGCAGCTGGTGTGCGCAGACCTCTTCGAGGCCGGGCCTCTCTCTGAGAAGGTCGAGAAACTCCTCAACCACGGCCGGATCGAATTGCAGTCCGGAACATCTGATAAGTTCATTCCGGGCCTCGCTAGGGCCCATCGCCGGCCTGAATGGTCTATCTGAACGCATCGCCACGTAGGCCTCGACAACACGATGAATCCTTACAGCGTGTGGGAGCTTACTCCCCGAGAGCTTGTCTGGATAACCCTCGCCATTCACGTCCTCGTGGTGATGGCGGACGAGCTTCACAAAACCGTCAGGACCGTGGACCGGTCGCAGCAATCGCTCGCTTATCATAGGATGCACCTGGATGTTCTTCATCTCCTCATTATCGAGCGGCGCCGGCTTCCTGAGAATTTTCTCATCGATTCCCTCGATTCCGATATCATGCCATAAACAGAGCATTCTTAGATCTTTGAGCTCTACTTCGGATAGACCGATCTTCTGGCCAAGAATCGCACCGATATGTGCAATGCTCTCAGTGCGTGCTGGTTCATATCCGGATCGCTCCTCGGCATCCTGCCTCATCTGCTCTAATAGAGCGGCGTATTTCTTCAGGAATTCATCTCGCGAAACAGGCGGCGAACTGTCTGACTTCGCCAGGTCAATCATCCTTATCCCGTTTGCATACTCTTCGACAACCGGCGAGATTATCGAGGCGAGCTTCTGCGTTGCCTCTTGCACGTCCGAGACGGCCCTCTCGATGTTCGCCAGCCTCGACTCGACTTCGTCATTCTCTCCGACCGCCATCTGCCTTCGAAGCATCCCAACGCTCGAAAGGACGACCGAGAGAGGATTATTAATCTGGTGATTAACCGTCACAGCTGTCTCCACGATTGTCTGGACCTTCTGCGCCATCGCGAGCTTTGCGTAGAGATTGCTGTGAACAAGTGAAGTGGCTATCTGCCCAGCAAGTATCCCCAGAATACGTCCGGCATGTGGTCCCGGATCATTGCTTGAAGAGCCTATTAGGGCGATAGCGCCGATTGGATTGCCTGTTGCAAGAAGCGGGAGACACACGATGGAGTACTCTCCTGGAGGGAGTCCGGGCTCATCGAGAA
>JAFGIT010000225.1 GCA_016929465.1 Candidatus Coatesiibacteriota bacterium
GAGCTTCATGAATGCGGTCGTGACGGCCCTGCTGAGCCCCTCGTCGAGCGTGAATCGCTCCCTTGACCAGTCGAGAGCGCCGCCGAGCTTCTTCAGCTGGTCGGTGATGTTCTTGTGCGAAGAGTGCTTCCACTCCCAGACCTTATCGACGAACTTCTCGCGGCCGAGGTCATATCTGGTCTTGCCCTCTTTCGCAATTTCTCGCTCCACGACGGTCTGGGTCGCGATGCCGGCGTGGTCCGTTCCGGGGAGCCAGAGAGTATCGTAGCCGGTCGCTCGCTTGAAGCGGATGACGAGGTCCTGCAGGACCATCGGCAGAAGATGCCCCGTATGAAGTACGCCGGTTACGTTCGGCGGGGGGATCACAATGCAGAACGGTGGCTTGCCCGATTCAGGTCGAGCTTTGAACAGCTCGTTATCTTCCCAGAAGCGATACCATTTCTCCTCGCACTGTGAGGGCTCGTATCTTTTTTCGAGTTCTATTGTCATGTTGCTACTGCTTTTCGGTCTTTGTGCTGAACATCTCGGCTATCAGCCTTTCAGAGAGCTTCGGCATGAGGTCCTGGATGGCTCGCCTTGCCATCTGCCGCATCTTATCATCCAGAGTTTTCTTCAAACTCGCCTTGAGTTCTATGCTAACTCGCTCCATGGCCGTATCGACTATGCCATCTATCATCTCGTCCAGAAACGCACGATCATCGATCGTGTCCGGTTTGTTCGTCTCGGCCAATTCTGCCATCTCTTTCGTCTCCAATTGCTCTTCCCCGCCTTTCACCTCTTGCGGCCCTTCCTGAAGGCCTTTGTCGAGAAGCTCTGCGGCTTCTTCTCGCCCCACTCCTTCTCTTGATTCTCGGTTCCCTGGTCCGCTCAATTCCGCTTCCGATGTCGCCGGGAACGACAGACCCTCGGGCTTGACCTCGACAGATTCCTCTCTCAACTCGCGCAGAGCTTCGGCCAGGGCCTCGTCCAGCTCCTCGTCCGTTATCGTTACTGGCTCCTGTACCGGACGTTTCTCGTCGAGGGCCTCTTCCATGTCGGGCGCCGACTTGATCAGGGCATCCACCTTCTCCTTCAACATATAGGAAAGGAAAGGCTTGACCAGGCTGTCCCCGAAATCCATGTCAGAAAACGCCTCACCCGGTGCATCGTCGAACGCGCCCTGGAGCAGAAGTATCTGGATGCGCCTCGTTGAAGGATTCTGCTGGAGCGAGCGACACAGCGAAACCACATCGCGATCGCCCGAACGAACGTCCAGAACGATAAGCTGCGGAAGCAACTTCCCAATATTGCGAACACAGTCGTCGTCGAAGCCGATGCCGACGACGTCATAGTCATCGGATAGACTCGCCGATACCGTCCTCGTCATATAGGGAAAATCGGACCAGACCAGTATCCTCTTCTTCGCTTCAGTTGGCGTCATCTTTGATCGAGTCCTTTTGCTCATTCTTGCTGGCAGGCGGTTCTCCCGATGGCATCCCACTGCCTATCGGATTCCCGGCCGCATCGACGACCACGACATCCCGCGGGACATTGAGTTTGAACAGGGTGTCATCGAAGCTCTTCGGCATGGTTATGTCCGAGAAGTATATCTTGGTTCGATTTCCGTAGATGTCCCAGTATGCGGTCTCCTTGACGAGGTGCGTCTCGTCATCAATCGAGAGATCGACTCGCAGCAGGCTGCCCATCGGCTCCCTCGGGACTATTCTGACCACCTTGCAGCCCTTTGTCGCGGCCTCTTTTTCATCCAGAAGCCTCGCCTTGAAGCGAGTCAAAAGAGAGCCTTTGCCGCCCAATAGATCGAGCACTGCTTTTAGCTCCTCAACCTGACCAGCGTCGCTGTAAACCAGCTGCTTGTCCGCGGGAACGTAGAAAAGCACTCGCCCGCTGTTGATCACCAGGTGCTGAACATCTGGCTTCTCGTAGTCCCAGCGGACCTTGCCCGGTTTCTCGGCGTAATAGACGCCGCTTGCGATCATCTCCTTGCCCATGGTCGCGTTGTAGGTCACCTGCCTGAAGGACGACTTCAGCCGCTCAATCGAGGCATAATGCGTCTGGGCCTGCGCAAGCACAGTCGCGGCGCTCGCATCATCCGAAACGTCCGCTGTGTCCGCAAAAGCGATCGAGCAGCAGATGAGAATAGCCGCTGATAATGCCGCAACCAACCCTAAATTATATAATTCCAAGGCAATCCCTCTTCATTCCGAGATTCCATACACCAATTAAACAAACATTATAGTCGGACATCCCAAATTCAATCAAGACCGGTGTGGAGGAGTCCCCTCTCGGTTTGATTGATGTGCGGCCCATCCCTTCTTCTCAGACTTCAACGGGTGCAACTCGAAATTGTAGATAGGCCATCTCAAGCTCGATTAAGGGACGATGTTGACTCGAATAAATATGCTTTCATGCCTTTGAATGCCCCGACGGGGCATTCACATGGAATCGGGACAACCCGCCCAATTACTTCGGCTTCCGTATCGTCAGATGCCCGTGAGCTGGGGAGCAGCGCCCGCGGATGATCGCGACGTTGGATCGCAGCCCTGAAAGGACAAGCCAATAATGGCCCCACGCTGAAGAGGCTTTCTAATAAGTCGGATTTAGTGTCGTGTAGGGGCGGCGGCTTGTCCCCGCCCTTCTATATGATCGGGCAGGCACGTGGTGGCTGCGCCATAAATTGACACGACGGTGTTCTGTAGGGGCAGGCCTTGGAGGCTGTAACATAAGTCGGATTTTGTCTCGCGTAGGGGCGGTGGCTTGTCCCCGCCCATCTATATCTTCGGGCAGGCACAAGGAGGCTGTGCCATAGATCGACATGACGGCGTTCTGTAGGGGCAGGCCTTGCGTCTGCCCGTTTCGTGATATTGAATCGCGTCCGGCAAAGGGCGAAGACAAGCCCCGCCCCTACACTACTTAATTCCCTTTCAATAGCCCTATAGGGTGAGCTCTGTGCTATTCTCAATCTGC